>JAYURK010000164.1:0-10273 GCA_043756235.1 Ferruginibacter sp.
AACATCAACGACCATAAGATAAATGATATAGAACAATTGCTGCCACAAAATTATACAACTTTGTTGAATAGCAAATGATGGGGTTGGTGGAGGGGATACACTATATCAACAAATATTGGGCAACCTTTGGTGGCATAATTGCAACAGGAATTGTTTGTATTGCTTTATATTTTGACAAAGAACTGTTGTATGTTGAAACACTTATCTGGATTCATTTAGCAACCCTTTTACTTCACCAATTTGAAGAATATTCTTTTCCGGGTAAGTTCAAAGACTTTTACAATAGTAACATTTTCAACAAAAATCCAATAACAAAATTTCCATTAAATGAAAAAGGGATTTTAATTGTAAATATAGCCCTGGCATGGTCAATGTACATTATTGCGTTAGTTGTTGGGACAAAAATAATATACCTAACTTTTGGACTAATTGCAATAACTATCTTAAATGGAATAATGCATACTGTAATGTTCGTTAAATTAAAAAAGTACAATCCAGGACTTATTACAGGCGCAGCAGTTTTAATACCATTTGGGATTTATTTTTTAACAAGACTTGAAGAATATGTAACAAATTGCAATCTTATTTTAGGATTTGTAATTTTTGTAATTGGAACAATGTTAATTCCATTGTCGATATATTTAACGAGTAGAAAAAACTGTGCCTAACAGGTTTGTGCAATTGGGGCCGAACGGAAGTACAATCGTCGACGGTGTACTTCCAAGCTGCATATTCGGCTTCGCCGCTGTGGGTAATCCGCTTAATCTTCGCCGTTGCCTGGTTTTGAACCAGCAAAGCTTGTAACCGCAACAAAATAACAATACCTATGAATCTTTTTATAAAGTAAAACAGCATAGCATACAACAGGTATTATAAAAATTGAGCATTAAAAATTGCCCGTAGTCAATACAGTTTGCCCGGCAGGATATTGAATGGTTGCATCATTTTCTGCAGTGATAAAAATTTTAACCGGCTTAATAGCAGAAACTGTTTTTAAAGAACTTTTTAAAGTTTTTGAAAGCATACTGCTGGAGGTTTTTAACTGGCCTATGTTTTTAGTTCCATTACCATCAGTTTCCATCCAAACAACATAAGTATCTTTTGGCGGGTCTAATCGCTTAGGGTCGGCCAAACGTATCAGGTCTAAATCAATGTTGTAATTATTGTTATTATCTTTTTTTACTTTAACAGAACCTTCAGCAGCCGGTACAACAGAGGATGTGGCAAATGTAATTTTCTTTGCGCAAGATTGCTGTAAAATTGTAAAGCAAAATATTATCGCTACTGATAAAATGCTTTTTAAAGCAAGTGTGTAATTTTTCGTTTTCATGATGAGGTTTTTAAAATAAAATAATGATGAGTTATAAAGGTAGCCTTTCTATTGGTTTAATTACTGCAGGTTTTAATAAAGATGTGCAATGGACTGCTGAGGTTAAACATTTACAACAAAACCGAAATGTGCGCTGGCACGAAAACGAAAAATTAATTTGCAGCATAATATTCCACGTTTTTTTAAACCGGCTAAGAAAAGAGCTGAGTGCAACAGTAAAAAAAATACCCGCATTTACAAGCTGGTTTTATGCAAGGCTACAAGGGCATAAAAATCTGCGTACTTTTGATGCGTAGCAAACCGCATGCATGATAAATTTTCCTTTTTTAATCGTGTTGCAAAAAAAGAAACCAGATGAAAACACAAATAGTAAATGAAAGAAAAAAATTGCTTGTATCCATAGAAAGATTGCTGGATGGCCCAATGATTTTTTTAGGTTTTGTATGGCTTGTATTACTTATTGCAGAATTGATTTGGGGATTGAGTAAGCCATTGGAATATTTAAGCCTTACCATCTGGTTTGTTTTTATTACAGACTTTATTGTAAAATTTATTCTTGCACCCAGTAAACTTATTTTTCTAAAAAAAAATTGGCTTACCGCCATTTCACTTCTTATACCTGCACTTAGAGTTTTTCGTATTTTCCGGTTTGTACGTTTGTTGAGAGGTATAAGAGGCATTCGTTTAGTGAGGGTGGTATCCTCCATAAACCGCAGTATGAAAAGCCTTTCGGCTACAATGGGACGAAGAGCTTTTGGTTATGTTTTTTTATTGACCCTTGTGGTTACATTTGCCGGTGCGGCGGGTATGTATGCCATTGAAAAAACTTCTCCCGGGTTTAACAGTTACGGCATGGCGTTATGGTGGACGGCTATGAGGGTTATTACCGCAGGCAGCGAACATTATCCTTCAACACCTGAAGGCAGAGGGCTGGCCTTTATGATTGCAATATATGGCTATACCATTTTTGGATATGTAACAGCTATATTAGCCAGTTTTTTTATAGGAAGAGATGCAGAAGAAAAGAATACACCTTTAGCAGGTGCCAAAGATGTAGCAGAATTAAAAAACGAAATTGCTGCACTTAAAAATGCCATAAACAATTTAACCGCTAAATCAGGAGGATATTAAAAAAGAATATTTCACATTGGTTAAGAAGCATTGGAGTTTCATTGAAGGATTGTAAATATTTTAATTCAGGTTTTCGCCGAATGGATTAATCAGCTTCAGTCTTCGGTATACATATTTAACCATTGAAATAGGTAGCAAAACAAAATAAAAATCGTTGCCGCAAAATCTACTCACTTACAAATTAATTTAATCAGGCCCCTTACAACAAAAATCCCATTTTTACAGGATAGGAACAGCAGCGTTGCCATTGCATTTTTACATATAAAAAAATTAGCAATGAAAAAAGCAATAGTTATAAGTGTACTTGTTTTGTGGGCAACCATTAATGCGTATGCTCAAATTGAAAGAGTAGAAAAGCCGGAGCGGTCCATGCAAATAAAAAAAGTTATTCCGCCTGTACCTGCGCCACCTGCAAATTTAATTGCGGGAAAAGATTTAAGCATCAGCATAAAAAATTTTCAGTACGACCCTGCAAATGGCGGTGCCGTACATGTTACGTACGTGGTAAAAAATAACGGCACGCAGGCGGTTGACCTGAATAATGTGGTGGTACAGGGTTATTTTGATTACCCGTTAACAAGGCCAACTGCAACTCCTCCTGCTATGTTTTTTAATGGTAAAAATTATTATGCCGGTGGTGGGCATTCTATTACTACTTTTTCCAGTATGCTTAATGGCGGCCAGGAAAAAGAAAATGTTTTACGCTGTTTTAACCTGTCGAGAGAAAACTATTTTAATACGGCAGATAACTATACCTATAATTTAATTGTTGATAAAAGCAATATCATCGGCGAAGCCAATGAAATAAACAATATAGCCAGCACATCTTTCAGGGGATACCAGAGCCAGTACCAGCCCGTAGTTAATGATGCACAATATTATTTAACCAATGCTTTTATTATTATTAAAACCGGTGCCGATAATAAAGAAATGGAATCTGAAGTAAATATTCGTGTTATACCGGGTACATCAAAAAACCTTACCGACGACCGTAACGAATTTGTAAAAAGGGTGGCTAAAAATGAACTGCCTTTTTTCAGTAATTCATCAAGAACATTGCCGCTGCTTTTATTTATGCCCAGCACTTTTACTACCGTTAACCCTGCAACCAGCATGGCATCGTTTAATCAAAATGGGCTGGGCCTTGTAATAGAATATAAAGCCAACATTTTTACAGATGCCTGGAAAATTGAACAGGCAGAGCTGGTATTACATTTTAAAGATGCCAACGGCTTATACCATCCCACACAAGGTGTAAAAAATATATTATTCAATATGCCTGCAAATACTTTTTTAGATGGTTTTGCCAAACATTACCTGGTATGCAAAACTGATAATGCATTAAACCCGGCAGTTGTAAAAGTGATAGAAAAATTAGCTGCTTACTGATAGGGGTTCTTGTTTTTTTGTTGCAAGTATGTATAAGGCTCATTTGTATTTTACATCACAAAGTGTACAGTACTCTTATATTTATTATAATGCTATAAATACTTTTTCTGAAAATTTTATATTTTGTAAATTACATTGCTGCAAATGGCAATTTAAAAAGTATAATAACAAAGTATCAACAATACGAAAGTCAGCAGTAATGTAAAAGAATGAGACACTCTACTTACAATAATAAAAGATTGATATGGGAAAGCAAGGCAAAACAGATTGGGCTTGTGGCAGTTTCATTTTTGTTTGTTGCAGCCAGTGTTTGGACTAAGCATAAAACTTCGGCATTCCAGTTTTGGGGATCAATTATATTCTTCGGTGGTTGTGGACTTTTTATAATGGCTCGACTGCTTAATCCTAAAAATTTGTTTGTGACGCACGACACAGCACTGGGCAAAAAAATATTTGCTGAGCAATTTTTAAAAGACCAGAAAGACTTTGGTTTTATTGAGTACAATGAACCAGGTTTTATCCTGACAGTGTACAAAAGTGTAGTACATTACAATTGGTCAGACATAGAATCAATTTTTGGTTTTAAAGAAGACCATATAACAACAGACAATATTTGTTTAGAAATATTTTTTAATAACAAGAGCAGAATCCGCATAACCGAGCAAACACTTGGTTGGTATCAGTTTAACAAGAGACTAATAGTGGCAATTCCGACTATTCCTGAAAATTGGGAAGGGGAAATAATACTTCCGTCATTTGCTATGAACATGACTCTTCTGTTTGACAAATATGGGAGGACAAAAGAAGAAGTGGTAAAAGAATGTTATGATTAAAATGAAACATTGGACCTACATACTATTATTAACAATAATCTCCTGTAACAGTCAGCAGCAAAAATTCAGCAGCTCTGACTCATCGGATTCTGCTATACCAACAACTTTGATCAAAATCAAAAACGAAATTTGCTGGAAAGGAACTTTGAAAGGCAATATACCGGTATTTATTCACTATCAACTTGACAGTAATTTGATCATCGGAGAAATCACTTATTTAAACACAAAAGAAAATTTACCAATAAAACTTTTAGGCACAATTGAAAATGATAAAAGTTACAGGCTTTTAGAATTTGAAGAATCAGGAAACATTACAGGAATTATAACGGGATTACCGACAGATAAAATTTTCAATGGAAGTTGGTTTTCTCCAAGGACAAGAAAAGAGCTTGATGTTAATCTGGTGCAAAAGGATACAAATATTATTTCGTATAAAACAGACATAAAATTACAGGAGATTTTTGGGAACTATCATTACCAATATTCCGAAGCTGGTTACCAGGGAGATTTTGAAATAAAAAAACTACTACATTCAAAAGCATCTTTTGCAATTACTTCAGTAACAAATGAACCAGCAAGAAATGTTGCGCAAATTAACACCGACACCATAAGTTTAAATACAACACAATTTAATTATCAATTACCTGAGACGAAAGACTGCGAATTTCAGGTAAATTTTTATAAAGGGTTTGCCTATATAAGATATACGAAAGGATACTGTGACGGCCAATTTGGTAACAATGCAACGATTGATGGCATTTTCTTAAAGACAAAGTAAAAAAACACTTCCGCACCAGTATTCAATCTGCTTCAATCTTCGCTGTTGCCTTGTTTTTAACCAGCAACGTGTGCAGCTGAACAAAATAAAAATTATAACCTCAAAATTTTCGCTAAAATAAAAGTTCCCCAATGGTATGCCATTGAACCGAGCGTGGCAACGATGTTGCTATGTAAAACAAATGCCGGTAACAAAAACATTGCCAAGGCAATGCTACTAAAGTTAAGGGTTGCAAAGATTATAAACCGGAGTGAAAAAAAGTATTTAAATTTATATCCCGATATTATGTGTAAATAATTTTCCATTTGCAGCAAACAAAATATCGGAATGATGCAGCCTGTAAACCAGGTTTTACAAAACAATAAAAAATATGAGCCACCACGAAATTAACAGGCGTAAGTTTATCAGCAATGCCGTAAAAACTTCTGCAGGATTAGTATTGCCTGCTATTGCGTTAAATGCAACTGCACATGTTGTAAATAAAACCGCAGCAGAAAATATTATTACATGGGCAGCGCCCAGGATTAAATTTTCGGTGATAGGCATTAATCATGGACATATTTACGGTATGGTGGCCGCAGTAATTCGTGGTGGCGGACAAATGGTTGCCTTTTATGCCAAAGAGCAAGACCTTGCAGAAGCTTTTATAAAAAGATTTCCCAATGTAAAACGGGCAGATAATAAAAAAGAAATACTGGAAGATAATACCATTCAGCTCATACTCAGTTCCGGCATTCCGGATGAAAGAGCTCCGCTGGGAATTGAAGTGATGCAGCATGGAAAAGATTATATGGTGGATAAGCCGGGCATTATTTCGTTACAGCAATTGGCGGCGGTACGTAAAGTGCAGGCAGCAACAAAACGTATTTACTCCATTGTGTACAGCGAGCGGTTTGAAAACAGGGCAACAGTAAAAGCTGGCGAACTGGTAAAGGCTGGCGCTATTGGAAAAGTTATTCAAACCATTGGCCTGGGGCCGCACCGCATTTCATTAACTACACGGCCCGATTGGTTTTTCGACCGCAAACGATATGGTGGCATTATTTGTGATATTGGTGCACATCAATTTGATCAGTATCTTTTTTTTACAGGAACTACCAGCGCAAATATTGTGGCTTCGCAGGTGGGCAATGTCAATCATGCTCAATACCCCAATTTTGAAGATTTTGGTGATGTGATGCTGCAGGGTAATGGCGGCATGGGTTATATACGTTTAGATTGGTTTACACCCGACGGATTAAAAAGCTGGGGCGATGGAAGGCTTACCATTTTAGGTACAGAAGGATTTATTGAAGTAAGAAAAAATGTTGACATTGCCAGCCATGACGGTGCCGACCACCTGTATATTGTTGACAATAAAGAAACCCGGTATATAGATTGCAGCAAAGAACCTTTGCCTTACGGCGAAAAATTAGTTGATGATATTATAAACCGTACAGAAACCGCCATGACGCAGGAACACTGCTTCCTTGCAACTGAACTTGCCTTGAAAGCACAAAAAAATGCAAGGGCAATAAAACTTAAGCTTGGGAGGTAGTAATTATTAAAATGCTACATTCCTGCCAACAATTGGTTTTGTATTCTGCTTAAAAAAGATTTATTGAAAGTAATCAATCTTGCATCTTAGCGGTAAATTATAACTATGAGGTTAATACTAATCAATTCGTTTGTTATAATAATGCTGTTTGCATGTAACGACCAAAAGAAAGCCGCTGGCAAAAATGAAATTGAAGTTGTTGATATCCAAATGGCCGAACTTAATAAAGAACCACCAATTGCAATTAAAGATTCAGTAAGGCTAATAAATTTCTGGAAACGCTTTCGTGAACTACTTTTAAAGAAGGATACCAATGAAATCATTAAACTATCACTAAAAAATGTTTATTACCCGGTTTATCAAAACAATTTTAATTATTACCGTGATAACAAATTAGTGCCGCTCTATTTTTTCTTAAATGCGCCGTACAGGGATAATTATATTACTGCATTTACATCTTACTTAAAGAAAGACACTCCTGTAATTTTTGCAGACAAATTAGATAGCCCAGAAATAGTAAATCTTGGTATTCAAAACAATAAAGAAATAAATAGTTATTCTCTGTACTTTCATACCAAAGAAATTATAGAAAATTATGCCATTTACAGAAGCCACAGTTTTGGATTCGTTAAAAACAATGACAGCTTTAAATTTACAGGGCTAAAAGTTGAAGAGAATGGAAGCTGGTACCAATATAAACTGATGCCATGTGATAATTTATATTTTCCATTGTACAGAAAAGGGCAGAAATTAATTACAAACTCTAATACGTTAGACACCTCATTAAACAAATGGTATTCGAAAGCTTTAATAGATATGAAAGAGCCCAATATGTATACTACCAAAAGTGATGATGAGATTTATAGGTTTACCTGGTTAAGGTCATTTCATAATCCAATCGCAATCAGATTTAAAAAACATAATAATACATACACACTCTGCACAAAAGAATTATTAGATTATCAGGGGTATATTCCTCAAGAAATTAAAGTGAATACGGAAGAAGAAATGACTGTTGAAGAATGGGAAAAATTTAAAAGTAAAATAGATTATCTAAATTTTTGGCGCATCATTTCTAACGATCCGTTTCCAAGACCCCATGATGGAGCTGAATGGATTCTGGAGGGGTTCTCTAAAAACAAATACCATTTCATTGCAAGAACTTCTCCGGAAGATAAAAATTACAGGGATTGTTGTAGATATTTATTATCCTTAACTAATCTTAATATTCCCTTGAAAGATCAATACTAAAACTTGTCTACGTACTGAAAATAGTTTTTCAAGGAAATACCACACAACAGTGCGTCGCCATGCCGTACTAACGCAAACTTGTAAAACCAAATGCCGCTAAAAAAAACCACTTTCATTTTTAATGTTTTCGCTGTAGATTTATTACCTTATTCCTTTTCACCTAAATTTTTTTTATGAAAAAAATGTTTGCAATTGCTGCGTTGCTGCTGTTTGCGGCAACTGGTTTAGGCCAGCTAACTACGGCTGAAAAAAAAATGGTTAGCAAAAATTTAAAGGCCAGTTTAAAAGTTTTACAAAAATCTGTTAAAGGCCTTAGCGATGCCCAAATGGAATTTAAAGCGGCGCCGGATAAATGGTCTATTAAAGAATGTGTGTATCACCTGGCCATTTCCGAAACCAATATTTGGGGTTGGGCACAGGGTACACTTAGCGCACCCGCTAACCCCGATAAAAGGAAAGACATAAAAATGTCCGACGAACAATTACTGGCCGGCGTGGAAGACCGCACCAATAAAGTAAAGACCGGTGAAAATTTTGAACCCAAAAATGCAAAATGGTCCAGCGTGCCGGAGGCGTTAAAATTTTTAAAAGAAGAAAGGCAAAAAAATATTGCTGCACTTAAAGCAGCCACGGAAGATTACAGGAATCATGTTACGGAGCAATCACCCGTGGGGCCTATTGATGCTTACCAGATTATTTTACTGATGTCGGCACATACGGTAAGGCACAGTAAACAAATAGATGAAGTAAAGGCCAGTGCAGGTTATCCACTAAATTAAAATGCGTGGCAGCCTTTGTAGGTTTGTGAAAATAAAAGTGGCGTTATCAAAAATTCCAGCAATTGTTATTTTAAGTTTATCGAAAAGTTACAATCGCTGGCAAACAAATCTGTAAACATTTCGGTAAACTCAATGTGACAGATTTGTTTGCTTTTAATAAAGTCTCTTTTTTATAATGCAGATAAAAAAATTACGAATAGCCTAAACGCTCTACCAGTTCTTTCGGCAACACCGGCAACTGTCTTCTATCAATTAAAAAACTATTCAGTTGTGCCAGCTCTTTAAAAATATAATGTTTATCCATAGCGGCTTTTAAATAACCGGCACCGGTACTGCCGCCGGTACCAATACGGGTGCCAATCATACGGCGTACCATATTTATGTGGCGGTTGCGCCAGTTGCCTAACTGGTTATCAATTTCTAAAAGGGTATCTAATAATTGAAAAGGCAATTCCAGCATGGGATAACCATGGTACAACATAATAAATAATGCTGCCCGGCATGCTTTAGGTGATAAATTTCTTTCAGCATCAATTGTGGCATCATTAAATACTGTATCAAAAAATGCAGCGTTATTTTTTTCGGCCTCTGCCAAACTGTTTACATACACCTGCTGATAATTATTCCAAAAATCTTCGGTAATAAATGGCATTCTTTGTAACCATGCATTTATTAATACTAAAACCGATGGCCCATTTTCGGCATCTTTAATAATTGCAATATCTTTTTCTTTTAATTGAGAAGTATAATAATTTTGGCCGTGCCGCTGTTCAAATTTCAATCCCAGCTTTGCTTCAACAATTTTAAACTGGTAACTCTGAAAACCTGATGCCGGTCGCAGCATATCCCTGAAATCTAAAAAATCCATTGGCGTCATTGTTTCCATAATATCAATCTGCTGCACCAGTACTTTTAAAATAGTTGTTACCCTTTTTAAACGGTGCACCACTGTTTGCATTTCGGGAGAATTATCATTCAAAGCAGGTTTACTCATAATACCAATTACTGAATTTACTTCAAACAAAATTTGTTTAAACCATAATTCATACGCCTGGTGAATAATGATGAAAAGCATTTCGTCATGTGCTGCAACTTTGCCTTCTTTAAAACTTTCGGGTTGCTGTGCTTCAATTATTTTGTCTAATTGCAAATAGTCGCTGTAGTACACTGCATTATTTTCCATAACAATTTTTTTAACTCAACAAACTTACATAAATGTACAGCGGTAAAAAATGTTTTTTAAAA
>JAYURK010000165.1:0-10177 GCA_043756235.1 Ferruginibacter sp.
AGGCGCCGGGCTATAGAACGCATTGCGAAGCTGCGTAATTTGTCATTCAACATCAATGCAGCCGATCCGAATAATGAGTTTGAAATGGTTCCAGCTTACCTTCGCCGCAATATGGAATTACACAATTCTATTGCAGATGTAGAAAATTTTTACAGTAACTATACTGTAAAGTCCGACGATAATAACCAGGCAGAAATCAGTACCATCAATACTTTTTTAGACGGTAAAAAACCTGATTAATTTTTATTTGAAAAATATTTTTATAAAATTTTTGTATGTAGTATGTATGTGGGCCCTGCTCGGTGAGCAGGGCTTTTTTATTTGCAAGATTTAAGAATTAGCACAGATATGCAATGTGTAAACTATTTAAAAAATTTTGTGTTAATTGTAAAATACTGATAAGATTTTTAAATGATAATTTATTTATTAGCCATTCAGCACAAAAAAGAACCATTCCTGTAATGGTTTGCACGGGAGTGCCAAATTAAACCTTAAGTAAGCTTGTTTAATAATTATAAAACTGTAAATAATTTAAACATGCCAGTGTATGAAAATGGCTTTGATGTTAAGTTGAATTATCGTGTAAGCATATAAAAAGTTTACATAATTCCTATAATTCGTATAATTTTTTACAGGTTTTTTTGCCCGGATGATTCTATAAAGTAATTTTATTTCTCAAAAAAATTACCAGCTGCTTTACAAAACAGAAATTCTCTGCTGTTTTGTAAAGCATGCTTGCGTCTATTAGTGTGCAGTTAATTTCAACATTATAGTGCTTATAGCTAAGTTTAATTGGCTTGGGTACAAATAAAACTTTATGGCAAAATTGAATAAACAGGCGGCAACAAAAAATTATAAAACTTTACCAAAAACAATAACGGGTATTGCCGGGTTTGATGAAATTACGCAAGGTGGTATACCAGCAGCACGGCCAACACTTATTTGCGGCGATGCCGGAAGTGGTAAAACATTATTTGCTGTTGAGTTTATTGTAAGGGGTGCTATGGAATATAATGAGCCGGGTGTTTTTTTAGCTTTTGAAGAAAAAGCTAATGAGCTGGCTATAAATGTAGCTTCTTTGGGATTTGATTTAAATAAGTTGATAGCACAAAATAAAATTAAAGTTGATTATGTACATATTGATCATAGCGAAATTGAAGAAACAGGAGAATATGATCTAAATGGATTATTTATAAGGCTGGATCATGCTATTAAAAGTATAGGTGCAAAGCGGGTGGTTTTAGATACTATAGAAAATCTTTTTGCAGGCCTCGATAATAAAACAATTTTACGATCGGAAATTCGAAGGCTTTTTCAATGGTTAAAAGACAGAGGTGTTACTGCTGTTATTACTGCCGAAAAAGGCAATGGCTATTTAACCCGGGAAGGTTTGGAAGAGTACGTTTCAGACTGTGTGGTTTTATTAGATCACCGGGTTGTAAATCAAATTTCTACCCGGCGTTTGCGGATAATAAAATACCGGGGCTCAGTACATGGCACTAACGAATATCCTTTTTTAATTGATGAGGATGGCATATCGGTACTGCCGGTTACTACATTAAAATTAGGGGCTAAAGTATCTCAGCAAAGAGTTTCTTCGGGTATCCCCAGCCTTGATGCTATGATGGATGGAGAGGGATTTTACCGGGGCAGCAGCGTACTGGTATCTGGCACTGCCGGAACCGGTAAAACCAGTATAGCCGCTTCGTTTGCCCATAAGGTTTGTGAAAATAATGAACGTTGTATTTATTTTGCTTTTGAAGAATCCCCGGAGCAAATTATCCGCAACATGAAATCTATCGGATTGTACCTGGATAAGCATGTACAGAAAGGCTTATTAAAATTTCATGCCTCACGGCCTACACTTTATGGATTGGAAATGCATTTAGTAAAAATTTATAAACTTATTAAAGCGTTTAAACCAACCTGTATTGTTTTAGATCCCATAACTAATTTAATTACAGTAGGCTCTGTTGGCGAAGTAAAATCTATACTTACCCGGCTGATAGATTTTTTACAAACAGAACAAATAACCGTATTGTTTACCGCACTTACTTTAAGTACCATTTTAACGGAGCAAACCGATGAAGGCGTTTCTTCATTAGTA
Source organism: Ferruginibacter sp. (assembly GCA_043756235.1). GTDB lineage: Bacteria > Bacteroidota > Bacteroidia > Chitinophagales > Chitinophagaceae > Ferruginibacter. Next base: position 2,108 of record JAYURK010000165.1, read on the forward strand.
GATACCTGGGTTTTAGTAAGAGATATAGAATTTAACGGCGAACGCAATCGGGGGTTGTATATTATGAAATCACGTGGCATGAAGCATTCAAACCAGGTTAGAGAATTTTTAATTACTGATAAGGGGTTATCGCTTGAAGATGTGTATTTAGGGCCTGATGGTGTATTAACGGGTTCTGCAAGAGAATCGCATAAACTGCAGCAAAAAACACAGGAGATTTTAAAAAATCATTCTTTTGGCCGAAAGGATAAAGAGATTGAACGCAAAAGAAAAGAATTAGAATTGAAAATAATAAGCCTCAATTCGGAATATGAATCTATAAAAGATGAATTGCAAAATGATTATGTGGAGCAAGAGCTTAAAACAGAAGTATTAGAAAGCAACCGTAATGAATTAACACAATGGCGAAAAAATCATTCTGCAGTACAGCACATAAATTCAGTATCAAAAAATAATAAAATTAATAAACGCAAATAATGGAACAAGAACAAACCTGGGAACTGAGACTTTATGTTGCCGGAAAAACCACTAAATCTGTAACAGCATTAAAAAACTTAAAACATTATTGCGAAACGCATTTAAAAGGTATGTACACCATAGAAATAATAGATCTTTTACTTAAACCACAATTGGCCGAAGGAGACCAGATTTTTGCTATCCCTACATTAGTTAGAAAAGTTCCCGAACCTATCCGTAAAATTATTGGCGATTTATCTAACGAAGAAAAAGTATTAGTTGGCTTAAATATTGTTCCAGTCAAATAGCATTCACTCAGAAAGTTGATATCAAAAAAAGCATATGGAATATACCCTGCCGGTTTACGACTTAAAATTATATATTACCGGCGCTTCGCCCAATTCAACCAGAGCGGTAATCAATACAAAGGCTTTCTGTGAAAAGTATTTAAAAAACAGGTACCAGTTACAGGTAATAGATATTTATCAACAGCCTGTTGTAGCGCAGCAAGAACAGATTATTGCTTTACCACTGCTGGTAAAATCATTTCCCCTGCCAGCAAAAAAATTAATTGGAAGCATGGCTGATACTAATAAAGTTTTAAAAGGACTTGATATAAGCGACACTGAAACCCAGGAAGATTTAGTATGGTAGCAACTGTAACATATGAAGAATTAATTACTCAAAACGAGGAATTGAAATCCCAGCTGGAAGAGGCGCACAATATTATTGATGCCATACGTGCCGGAGAAGTAGACGCATTTATTGTTAATAATAACAATGCTCATCAAATATATACTTTAAAAACTGCCGATCAAACTTATAGAATTTTTATAGAAAAAATGGCTGAAGGAGCCATAACGATTAACAAAGAGGGCATTGTTTTATATTGCAACTCCAGCTTTGCAAAAATGATTAACCTCCCTTTAGAAAATGTTTTGGGTTCGGCTTTTATCAATTTTATTCCGCAACATAACAGGCAATCCATTACTGCTATTATCAACAGTGCCTGGCATAAAGAACGGCAAATAGAAATTACATTGCCAGGTAAAGAAAAAGAAATTCCTGTGCTATTATCACTTAATACCATGGAGATTGATGGAGGACTTGCGTTGAGTATTATTGTAGCAAATCTTAGTTTTCAAAAAGAAGTACAGGAGCAATTAAAACAAAAAAATCAGGAACTGCTGAAGGCGCAGCAGGTAACCAAAACCCTTAATTTTCAACTGCAGGAAACGGTAAGAGAAAGAACCAATGAACTTTTTAAAAGCAGGGAAAATTTTAAATTTTTGGCAGATAATATTCCAGCAATTGTATGGACAACCAATGGCAATGGCGTACTGGATTATTATAATAAAAGATGGTTTGAATATACCGGCAGCAAAAATTTAGATGGTAACGAGTTTAGTTCTTTTTTACATCCAGAGGATTTAAAACAATACCATACTGCCTGGAATAACACCATACAATATTGCACCGATTTTGAGATAGTACACCGGCTTAAAAGAGCAGCAGATGAAAAATACAGGTGGCATTTCAGCCAGGCCATTCCTTATAAAAATAATAAGAATGAAGTGGTGGCGTGGTTTGGTATAAGTACTGATATTGATGATCAAAAAGTGGCACTGGAAAAAAAAGACGAATTTATTAGTATAGCAAGTCACGAATTAAAAACGCCGGTTACCAGTATTAAGGGATATGTGCAAATACTGCAATTTAATTTTTCTCAAGAAGGCAATACCCATGCTGCCGGCTTATTAAGCAAAGTTGATTTGCAGATAAATAAACTTACACAGTTAATAAGCGATTTGCTTGATGTAACCAAGATTGAGAATGGTCAATTACAATATCATATTGATAATTTTGATTTTAATACACTGGTATATGAAATTGCTGAAGAAACAGGGAGGGTATTAAAAAAACATGTTGTTAATACCATGCTGGCCCCATCAAAAAACATAAATGGAGATAGAAATAAAATAGGGCAGGTTATTACCAACTTTATTGAAAATGCGGGTAAATATTCTCCCGCAGGCGCCCAAATAATTATCAATACAGTTATCAATAAAAATAGCCTTCGTTTAAATGTACAGGATTTTGGAATAGGCATTCCGGAAGAGCAGCAGTGTAAAATTTTTGAACGGTTTTTTAGAGTATCTGCCGAAAAAGAAAATACTTATGCCGGGCTAGGCCTGGGTCTTTACATTTCTGCCGAAATAATAAAAAGGCACAATGGAGTTATTGGCGTTGATAGTAAAAAAGGCGAAGGTTCTGTTTTTTATTTTGAACTGCCTTTTGTTTAAAATATTTTTATAGTATATGAGTAACGAAACAAAAAAAATATTTATTGCAGATGACGACCCTGATATTCTGGCGATACTAACTATGATGTTACGTACCAGGAAATACGAGGTATATGCAAGCACCAATGCCAATGATGTGTTTAAATACAGCGATAATTTACCCGACCTAATCATACTGGATATCTGGATGTCGGGGTTGGATGGAAGGGATATATGCAAACGCCTGAAAGAAGATGAGCTGACAACAAATATTCCTGTAATATTTGTTTCGGCAAACTCTAATATAGAAGAAATTGCAAAGCAATATCAAGCCCAGGATTTTATTGCAAAGCCATTTGAAATGTCGCATTTGCTGCAAAAAATTGCTGCGGTTATTTAAAATAAAAATCAAAAAATCAGCAGGCTCTACAATTTGGCAATAAAAATTTGCATCTTCCTTTATTGCAACTTCACTTATTTACAATTTTATTATACCGCCATTATTTCCTTTTCTTTTGCGGCAAGATGTTTTTCTACAAGGCTTATATATTTATCCGTAACATCCTGAACTTCTTTTTCGGCATCTTTACAAATATCTTCACTAAGCCCTTCTTTTTGTAATTTTTTTATCGCTTCTATATTATCACGGCGGATATTTCTTACTGCAACTTTTGCATGTTCACCCTCGCCATTGCAGCGCTTTACCATTTCTTTTCTTCTTTCTTCTGTTAATGGCGGTAAAAATAAACGTATCACCACACCATCGTTTTGTGGGTTGATACCGATATTGGCCATGGTGATAGCTCTTTCAATTGGCTGCAGCATATTTTTTTCCCAGGGTTGCACACTTATAGTTCTTGCATCTAAAACAGAAACATTTGCAATTTGATTAATAAGCGTTGGCGAACCATAATAATCAGCTACAATGCCATCAAGCATATTAGGATTAGCTTTACCGGCACGTATTTTAACCAGTTCTGTTTCCAGGTGGCTAAGTGCTTTGGTCATTGTAGTTTCTGTATCGCTCAGTATTTTATCTAAACCTTCGGCCATAATTTTTTGTGTTAAGTGGCTGCAAAGCTATAAAAAAGAAACGTTATTTTAGAATGTACCGTTTAATTTCAGCGCCAATATTTTTGGCTGCAATTTTCAATTAATTTGTAGCTGCTGCTATAAAAAAATACCCTTCCGGTGCAGAAGGGTAAAAATTATTTATCAAAAAAAAATATCAATCAGCTTCTACACTTTCTGGGGTAAGTGTAAGTATTTTTCGCGGCATGATAATGTTAGTGCTGGGCACATTTTTATTTTGAACCGTTTTGTTTTTTGGGCGGCTGTAATAGATAATTCCAATAAAGGCAAATGCAGAGGCCAGTAAAATACCCAAAAGTACGGTGGTGCCTAAATATTGTAGAAAATATGCAACAACTATAAAAATTATATTTACCGATACGCAGGTAAATGTAACCATGCGGTGGCTAAAGCCAATATCCAGTAAAAAATGATGTACATGCGTTCTGTCTGGACTAAATGGTGAGCGGCGGTCAAATATGCGCAGGGCAAAAACCCTTAAAGTATCAAACAAGGGAATCATTAAAATAGCAAATCCAATTGCAGGTGAGGCTTGCAGTGGCAGCGTAACAGCACTATTGCCTGCTATATTTATAAACTTAATTACCAGTATAGCATTAATTAAACCCAGTAAGAGCGATCCGGTATCACCCATAAAAATTTTTGCCGGAGAAAAATTATAAATTAAAAAAGCAACTATGCTACCCGAGAGTGCAAGTGCCATTACAGCATAAGTTAATTGACCGGCAATTAAAAAATAAGTACCAAATACAAGTGTAGTTAATAAACCAAGGCTTCCTGCCAGGCCATCTACCCCGTCAATTAAATTAAAGGAGTTGGTTATTACAATAATGGTAAAAATGGTAAGTACAATACTGGCAACATGGGGTATTTCATAAATACCTAAAAAACCATGCATATTGTTTAGCTGAATACCTCCAAACTTAATTACAATACCAGCTGCAATAAGCTGGCCTATAAATTTTTTACTGGCAGATAATACTAAAATATCATCTTTAAGTCCTAAAAAGAAAATTACAGTAGCTGCAGCTGCAAAATATTGCAGTTCCGAACCAATACCAGCAGGTACACCCATTAAGGTTGCAATAATAAAACCTGCAAATATACCCAGTCCGCCGAGTGTGGGAATTACAGTTTTGTGCACTTTACGTTCATCGGGCTCATCAAACAACTTTTTATCTTTAGCTACCTGTATAATAATAGGTATAGCAAAAAATGTTATTAAAAAAGCCAGAGCCGCACTAAGTAAAATATTATCCATTCAAATTATTTAATGGCTATCATTATGATGCAAAAGTATTAAATATGTTTTAAGTAACCTTAATATTTTAAAAAATTACTTACAACATTATTTTTAAGAGCCAACATCATACCAAAAAGTTGCCTGACAAATATTATGTAACCTTTTTTATAAAATGGTGTGTTTATGCTGTCGGGTAAGTTAAAGAACGAATAAATTATAAACTTATTATCAACTTATTAAACAAAGGTGGCTTTTTTTAATTTTTCTATCAATTGAATTAAAGTAGGTTTGCACCAAAATATCATTTATACAGTTGCAATAAATAATAATTAAATAATTACTACAATGAACAGTTTACCGGAAATAGCTTCACAAATAAGAAGAGATATTGTAAGAATGGTACATGCCGTGCAAAGTGGCCACCCCGGCGGCTCTTTGGGGTGTACTGAATATTTTACTGCCTTATATTTTAATATAATGAAACATAACGCCAATTTTAAAATGGATGGCATAGGCGAAGATGTGTTTTTTTTAAGCAACGGACATATATCACCGGTATTTTACAGCGCCCTGGCACGCAGTGGCTATTTTCCGGTGCAGGAGCTGGCTACATTTAGAAAATTAAACTCCCGGTTACAGGGGCATCCTACCACGCATGAACATTTGCCGGGCATACGTGTTGCCAGCGGATCGCTGGGGCAGGGTATGAGTGTAGCCATTGGTGCTGCACTTGCCAAAAAATTAAATAATGATAACAATATCGTGTACTCCCTGCATGGAGATGGAGAATTGGACGAAGGCCAGAATTGGGAAGCCATAATGTTTGCAGCACACAAAAATGTGGATAATCTTATTGCCACCATTGATTTAAACGGGCAACAAATTGACGGCCCTACAAATAAAGTAATGGCATTGGGAAATTTAAAAGCCAAATTTGAAGCCTTTAACTGGCAGGTGATGGAAATGGAAGGAAATGATATGGATGCTGTAGTTGCCGGTTTAACCCAGGCCAAAAATTTTGTGGGCAAAGGCAAGCCAATTGTTATTTTAATGAAAACCAGCATGGGTAAGGGTGTAGATTTTATGGAAGGCAGCCACGAATGGCATGGCATTGCACCCAATGATGAGCAACTGGCCAAAGCCCTGGCACAACTACCCGAAACTTTGGGGGATTATTAAAAATACTTTAATTGGAGTTTTTTGCGGGAGTAAAAAGCTGTATAAAAGCCAATGAAAATGGTAAAAATTTTACCGTAATTCAAAAGCCTGTGCGGCAGCCTTACGTGCCGGAAACCAGGAGGCAATAAATGCAATAAATGCTGCGGTTGCGGTTACAAGTATAAAATCATTTACCACCAGCTTTACCGGAAAATAATCTATTAAAAAAGATCCGCCCCCCAGTTTAATGAATTTAAATTTTAATTGCAGTAAGCTAATTATTACCGCCAGTGTAATTCCGGTGGCCGCACCAATAGCACCCAATAATAAGCCCTCGCTTAAAAATATTTTTAATATAACGGTGTTGCCTGCCCCCATACTTTGCAAAACGGCAATGTCTTTTTGCTTTTCCAGCACCAGCATGGTAAGTGCGCTTATCATTGTAAAAGCACTAACGATTAATATTAAAGTAAACACGGCATAAATAATCCATTTTTCCATTTTCATGGTGTTGTACAAACTCATATTTTGCTGATAAAGTGTTTGCACGGTATATCCGCTGCCCATTACTTCAGCTAATTTTTCTTTGGCTTCGTTTATATCGGCATTGTCTTTTAATTTTAATTCCAGGGCGCTATATTCATTTGCCGCCAGGCCCATTTGTTGTTTTACAAAATCAATATTGGTAATGGCATATTTATTATCAAAATCCTGCTGAATAGTAAATACGCCGGTGGGCAATACATTGCCTTCGCTTAAAGATGCTAACGGGTCGTTGCCGGTGCTGTATTTTTTGGGTAGAATAACAGTAAGCAGATCGGTTGGGTAAGCAGGATTTAAGTTTACCCCTACAGCATACTGTATACCTGCGCCTACAATAATGCCCGGTTCATCAATACTGCCGGTATTAAAAACTCCCTTATCTGTTTTACCGGGCACGCCACAAACTTTAGCATAACTGTCATCAACACCTTTTAAATAGATAACGGTTTGTGCATTATCTGCGTTTTGTAAAAGGGCTTTTTCCTCTGCAATTAAAGAAAAGTCCTGCACAAATGGTTGCTGTTTAATTTGCGAAAGCTGGGCTGTGGTTAAAAAAAATGTTTTTCCTTTTGCAGGTATAATTTTTATATCGGTATAAAATGAAGCGTATAAAGATTTTACCAAACCTTCAAAGCCATTAAAAACGCTGAGTACTAAAATTTGGCAGCAGGTAGCAAAGGCAATAACGCCTGCTGTTACCCACGCAATAATATTTATAGCGTTGGCACTTTTTTTTGCTTTAAAATATCTCCAGGCAAAAGTGAGGTACAATGTTAATTGGTTAAATGGTTAATTAGTTGAATCAAACAATAATTCATCCAATACGCAGCAACTTCAATCGGTGCTCTTTTCTTCTCCATTTCTCTCCACTTTGGGGGAGATAGAGGGGGCATCATTTATTTCCTTAAACAGCTTATCTATTTTTTCTGCATACTCCAAAGTGTCATCTATATAAAAAGTAAGTTTGGGCATACTTCTTAATTGGTGCCGCACCCTTGAGGTTAATTCTTTTTTTATGTCGTGGGCCTGTTCTTCAATTTTTTTTAAGGCAAGATCATTATCCTTAACTTTAAAAAAGCTTAAATAAATACGGGCATCAAAAAGATCGGGTGTAATTTTTACCCCGGCTATAGAAACCATGCCGCCATCAATCATATTTAAACCCAGGCGTTGAAAGATATCGCTCAGTTCTTTATTAAGCAGCCCGGCCACCTGCTTTTGTCTTTTACCTTCTAACATAATGTTTACGCTTTAATAGCTGTAAAATTAGTTACTTTGCTGCTATTTAGGTTATTT
>JAYURK010000166.1:0-32607 GCA_043756235.1 Ferruginibacter sp.
GGCATTTTTGGGCAGAAATGGGCTTAAAATGTGCAAAAAACCCTCAAAATATGATAAAATATGCCCAAAATTAAAAATGGATAATAGTGCAAACTATCATCCATTTCTCATAAAAAATTATAAGTTATCCCTTCACTCTTTCTACATATTCGCCTGTTTTTGCATTCACTCTTATTAACTCTCCTTCATTAACAAACAAAGGAACGTTTACGGTTGCACCGGTTTCAACTGTAGCAGGTTTTAATGTTTTGGTTGCAGTATCACCTCTCATTCCCGGTTCGCTGTAAGTAACTAATAATACAATTTTATCGGGCAGTTCCACTCCCATTGGAAGGTCAGTTTCGCCGTTTATTAAAACAGAAACTTCCTGGCCATCCTTTAAAAATTTTGGTGCATCAATCATTGTTTCGGGCACTGTAATTTGTTCAAAGGTTTCAGTATCCATAAAGCTGTAGCCGGTATCATCTTTATATAAATACTGGTAGGCCTTTTTCTCCACCCTTACCGGGTGAATGTTTTCTCCGCTGTTCCAGGTTATTTCAATGGTACGGGCATTATCCACGCCTTTTAATTTTGCCCATACTTTTGCTGCTGCACGGGCCGTTTTATTTTGCCCAAATTCAATAACAGTGTACAAACTTCCATCAACTTTAATGATGAGGCCCGAACGTATATCTGCTGTAGTTGCCATAATACTTAGTTTTTAAGTGGCTGCAAAAGTAAAAGAAAAAATCTGTTTAAAGTTTTCTCTTTCAAGTTTTATATAACCAAAAAAATAAGGCAGGTATGGGTTATGTTATTACATTATGGCTTTTTAGATGTTTTCTTCGGAAAGACAGCCAGCTCTTTTTTGCATTAACATTTCATTCTCAACCAAAAAAATTAATTTTGAAAAAAATTACACTTTGAAAAAATATTTTTTACTCTTATTAATAATTACAATAAGCATTGTAAGTTTTGGCCAAACCGATACTTCTTTACTGTATTTGCGGTTTCCTATAATACCTTCATTTAAAATTATAAATATTGCAGACAGTACGGCTTTTACAAAAGATAATCTTAAAAAGAAAAAAGCTACCATTGTGATGGTGTTTAGCCCCGATTGTGAACATTGCCAGGACGAAACAAAAGCATTAACTGCAAAAATTAAATTGTTTAAAAAAGCGCAGATATTAATGGTATCTCCATTAGACTTTGGCTACATGAAAAAATTTTACAACGAATATAAAATTGCTGACCATCCCACCATTACCATGGGTCGTGACCCCAATTATTTTTTTGGCACGTTTTATAAAGTTCGTTCCTTCCCTTCTATTTTTTTGTACGATAAAAAAGGCAATTTTGTAAAAGCTTTTACCGGGCTTACCCATGTAGAAGAAATTGCTGCCGCATTATAAACTATGAAAAAAATATTTATTTTCTGCGTTATATTTTTAGGTGGCCTTGCTGCATTTTCGCAGAAAGACAGCAATGCGCCTTATCAAAAAAATAAAACTTTACCCAATTTTGTTTTACTTAATGCAGATTCGGCGGTGTTTAGCCAAAAGGTGTTAACCGGTAATAAACACACCATCATCATGTTATTTAGCCCGGTGTGTGAGCATTGCCAGCAACAACTGGAATTATTGTTATCCTTACCGCAGGTTATCAATAACACCAATTTAATTTTAACTTCTACCGAGCCACTACACAAGCTTAAATTATTTTCTGATAAATACCAGCTGCAAAAATACCCGTGGATACATTTGGGCAAGGATCATAAATATTTCTTCGGCGGATTTTTTCAACCTAAAACCATACCGGTACTGGCTTTTTATAATAAGCAAAACCAGCTTAGTTATTTTAACCAGGGTAATGTAAAAAAGAAAGAAATTTTGCTGGCACTAAAAAAATAATTGCCGCATCCTTTGCAATAAAATTCAAAAAAAAAAACAGAACGTTCCGGGGCAGTATTAAACTTACTTTACAAAACGCTGGTTCCAAACCACTTCATCTTCTACCACAATTCTTATATCATAAATGCCTTTACCCAAATTACTTACCGGTATTTGAATGGTAGTATTTAAAGAGCTGCTGCGAAGCCTGGTAATTATCCGGCCCGAAGCATTTTGAATAAAAACATTGAGCACCCCCATTATTTTTTGTGTGCCTTTATATTGCAGCGTAAGTACATCACGTACGGGTATTGGATAAATTACCCAGTTGCTTCCGGCTGCACCTGTTATAATTATTACACTTTTAGAATATGCTGTTTGCCCTTTTTCGGTACTGCATTTTAAACGGTAATAATTTTCTCCCGGCTTAAATTTATTATCTGTAAACTGGTAGGTTTTATCCGGGTTAAAATTTACCGATTGCTGCAGGGCAATATCTGTCCACTCCAGATTGTCTGCACTTCTTTGTATAACAAACGATTTTATGCCCGGCTGTTTTTGTTGCCACTTTATGGTAACAGCTTTTTGTTTTGCATTATAAACTACGGTAATACCCGGTGCAATAGCCGTTGCAAATAACAGGCAGGGCATTACAAAAAGAATGAAGGATAAAAAGGATTTAATCATGACTTTGGAAATAATTTACGATGATAACGTAAAAATGCTCCAATCATTCTTAGCAAATAGTTAAATCGTTTATATCGTGGATAACATTTACAATAAAAAAAAATTGAACTTTTTTCTTAATTGTTTTACTCCACAGGTTTGGGCATTTGCAGCATCATTTAAAAAATATTGTATTAGCGGTTTTGCCAATTAACTAATCAATTACCTTTGCGCCTGAAATAATTCCTTAATAAATAAATTATAAAACATGAAAGTTACTGTTGTAGGTGCCGGAGCCGTAGGCGCAACCTGTGCCGATAATATTGCCCGTGCAGCTTTATGCACCGAATTAGTTTTGCTGGATATTAAAGAAGGCATTGCCGAAGGTAAAGCGCAGGACATGATGCAGACTGCAACGCTTTTAGGTTTTGATACAAAAATTACAGGCAGTACCAACGATTACACCAAAACTGCCGGCAGCGATGTGGTGGTAATTACCAGTGGCTTACCCCGTAAACCCGGCATGACCCGTGAGGAATTGATAGGTGTAAATGCAGGTATTGTAAAAGGCGTTTGCGAAAACATTTTAAAACACTCTCCCGATACCATCATTATTGTTATCAGTAACCCGATGGATACTATGACTTACCTGGCATTAAAATCTACCGGCTTACCTAAAAACAGGATTATAGGAATGGGCGGCACATTAGACAGCAGCCGATTTAAATATCAACTGAGCCAGCATTTGGGTTGCAGCCCTGCTGATTTAAATGCAGTGGTTGTTGGCGGCCATGGCGATACAACAATGATTCCTTTAATTAGCAAAGCTACGTGGAACAGTGCGCCGGTTACCGATTTTTTAAGTGCCGATCAGCAGGAAAAAATTGTAAAAGACACCATGGTGGGTGGAGCAACTTTAACTGCATTAATTGGCACATCGGCCTGGTATGCACCCGGTGCTGCAGGTGCTGCATTGGTTAAAAGTATTTTACGCGACGAGAAAAAATTATTTACCTGCTGCGTTGCTTTAGAAGGCGAATACGGACAAAATGATATCTGCTTAGGCGTACCCGTTACCATTGGCAAAAATGGCTGGGAAAAAATTATAGATTTTAAATTGAATGACGCAGAAAAAGCAGCATTTGAAAAAAGTGCTGTTGCAGTAAGGAATATGAATGATGTGTTGGCAACTTTATAAATGACGATCTCATTTTTTTTTAAAAAGCGGTCAGCAATAAATTGCTGACCGCTTTTTTTGTTACAGGCTTTTTTAATGCTGTTGAGCATCGTTGTGTCATTTTAAATCCAGAGAAAGTTTATGTGCAGCCTCGGGACTCTATTATGCTACATGCCGTTATTGAACTTTTACTATGTTATATTCTTACTTTCACCTTCGGCTTCCTATTTTACTCACTCAAAAACTAATACTTTAATTTTTTAGGATTTCGTTTACTATGCCAAAAACTCAACAACACTACTTTTTTTTTGGAAACATAGTAACGGAAATATAAATTGATGTACTGGTTGATGTGGGCTTTTCTAATAAACCGGCTTTTTGGGGAAGCCATATACATCATTGGATTTTCTTCAATTCGGGATACTATATGATTAGTCTGCTTAATAAAATTGAAGATTTCTTTTTCTGTCCAATTTTTTTGAAGATAATCGATATTTTTCTCAAAAGTTATTTCGGCTTCATTTGACCATATAATTGTTACAGCCATTTTTTATACTTTTTCATTACCTCTTTATGCGGTGTAGTTCTTCCAGATGCTGCATCTTTAATCCCTTTTTCAATGGAAGCTTTTGCAGCATCACTTGTATCATCCCACCAATCAGTTTCGGCATTTATCTGCAGCATGGCATGAATCATTTTTACCACTTTTTCATCTGCAGTATCAATATATTTTTTAGTCTGCTTTTTTAATAATAATGCGTCGTTCATTTGAGTAAGTATTTCATCAAATTTACAAAAAAAAGATATTAAAAAGCACGTAGGGTATATTTAGAGACTTCCTTATATAAGATAGTACTTTATACAGTGCCGCTAACAACCACCATCTCCTTATTAATCTTTTGCACCAAACCCTGTAACACTTTTCCGGGGCCCACTTCTGTAAAATGTGTGGCACCATCGGCAATCATGGCCTGCACCAACTGCGTCCACCTAACGGCGCCGGTAAGCTGTGCAATTAAATTTCTTTTTATTTCGGCAGCATCAGTTACTGCTTTTGCCACCACATTTTGATACACCGGGCAAATGGGAATTTTAAATTCAGTTGCATTTATAGCTTCAGCCAGTTCTTCTTTTGCAGGCAACATTAACGGGCTGTGAAAAGCACCACCAACCGGTAATAGCAATGCCCGTTTTGCACCTGCAGCTTTCATCAGGTCGCAAGCCATTTCTATTCCTTTAATGCTGCCGCTAATTACCAGCTGGCCCGGGCAATTATAATTTGCAGGCACTACTATTTCTTCTGTATCCATATGGACTTTAGTGCAAATCTCTTCTACTATATCATCGGCTAAACCTAATACCGCCGCCATGGTAGATGGATTTATTTCGCAGGCTATTTGCATTGCTTTTGCCCTTATCGAAACTAATTTTAAAGCATCTTCAAAACTTAAAGTGTTGTTGGCTACCAATGCAGAAAATTCCCCTAACGAATGACCGGCTACCATATGCGGATTTGCATCAGCCAAAGTTTTAAAAGCAATAACAGAATGCAAAAAAACCGCTGGCTGTGTTACGTTGGTTTGTTTTAAATCTTCATCGCTGCCGGTAAACATGATATCAGAGATACGAAATCCTAAAATTTCGTTAGCCTGTTCAAACAATTCTTTTGCCAATAAATTACTGTCGTATAAATTTTTTCCCATCCCCGAAAATTGAGCACCCTGCCCGGGGAATACAAATGCGTTTGCCATAAATTAATGAGTTTTATCAAAAATAAATTTTAAATTTGAAGATTATAACTTTATGAGTTTACCCGATCAAATATTTAAGCCCGAAAGATACACCTATCAGGAGTATTTACTTTGGAAAGGTGACTGGGAATTGGTAAATGGTTACCCATACGCAATGGCACCATCGCCTAACAGAAATCACCAATGGTTTTGCAGTAAGTTTATTCAGCATACCGCCAATCAATTAGATAAGCTTGATTTAAAATGCAAATGCCAGGTGTACAGCGAACTGGACTGGGTTATTGATGAAGATTCTGTAGTAAGACCGGATTGTATGCTTATTTGCGGAGATTTTGAGGAGGATTTTTTAACTTTTGCACCAGTTCTTATTGTAGAAATCTCATCACGTTCCACTAAACTAAGGGATAGAAATACAAAGTTTAGTCTTTACGAAATTAAAGGTGTAAAGTATTACATGATATCCAATACAGAGACAAAAACTGTGGAAGTGTTTGAATTAATTTCAGGAAAATATATTGCTAAAACAAATACCAATTTCCAGTTTACCCAAGGCTGTCAAATTGAATTAGACGTATACTCATTATGGCAATTAATGTAATCTTGCACTTATCAATTTCACAAACTCACTTCTAGTTTCATTTTTTTCAAACTCTCCCCAAAAAGCTGAAGTTGTAGTTACGGAATTTTGTTTTTGCACGCCCCTCATCATCATACATAAATGCGAGGCTTCTATAACTACTGCCACACCCAATGGATTTAAAGTTTCTTTAATAGCATTTAAAATTTGAGTAGTTAACCTTTCCTGTACCTGTAACCGGCGGCTGAAAACATCTACCACCCTTGCAATTTTACTAAGGCCGGTTATATAACCATTAGGAATATAAGCCACGTGAGCTTTGCCGTAAAAAGGCAACATATGGTGCTCACACATACTGTACAACTCAATATCTTTTACAATAATCATTTCACTTACATCCTCATGAAACTTTGCTGAATTTAAAATAGCATTCGCATCCATCTGGTATCCCTGAGTTAAAAACTGCATGGCCCTTGCCACTCGTTCAGGCGTTTTTTGTAATCCTTCTCTTTCGGCATCTTCGCCCAGCAATTGTAATGTTTCTTTGTAAGTTTTTATGAGGCCTTCTGTAGTTTGCTCATCGTAGTTTTCTCCTTTAGAATATGCCATTGTAAATTTTAATTTTTAAATAAATTAGCTGCTATTTTTTTTTATAAATGCCAACTGCCTGTTGTTTATACCGGGTACTCTACAAAATTTCTTTCTGTTTCGTACAATCGTATGTGCAAATCAAGTTTACTGTCTATCTTCTCCCTTAAGATGTTATATATCACTATTGCAATATTTTCAGCACTGGGGTTTAAGTTTTTAAACTCGGCGGTATCTTCATTTAAATTTTTGTGATCAAAACGTTCCAGCACATTTTCATTAATCAAATCGCTCAGCAATTTCATATCATATACATAACCTGTTGCTACATCAGGTACACCGGTAACTTTTACAATTAACTCGTAATTGTGTCCATGAAAATGGGGGTTATTACATTTACCAAAAACTTTGGTGTTGGTAGCATCATCCCACAAAGGATTATTTAACCTGTGGGCTGCATTAAAATGTTCTTTACGAAAAACGGCCACTTTATTCATAACGTTGTATAACACCATTACCTATTTTTTGTTGAAAAAATTTTCATCAACAATGGTGCTGAAAAATGGTGAAGTATATTTCAGCGCTTTTTTGCAAATAGCTAAACAGAAGTATGCTGTTTAAACAATTTTGCTTTTGAAAGTAATTACAAATAAAGTTACCAATTGTTTGCAGGATAGTAAAACTTAATTTACAATAATATTTTTAAGTATAACATCAATGCTGCTAATTACCGTAATATTCTACAAATATTCTGGGGGTTTCGTATAATTTAAGGCAGTGTAACTGCACGCCTCCGGGTAAATGCGGTTGCAGCTGGTTCCAAATACCTATTACCAGGTTTTCAATAGAACAAAGTTTACCGGCCATAAAATCTACATCCATATTCAAATTTTTATGGTCCAGCTTATCAATTACATGTTCTTTTACAATTACGCTCAGTCTTTTTACATCATATACAAAACCTGTATCTGCATCAGGCTCACCTTTAAGGGTAACATACAGCTCAAAGTTGTGCCCGTGCCAGTTTTCGTTGGCACACTTACCAAATACCTCCTCATTTTTTTCCCTGCTCCATTTAGGGTTAAAAAGTTTATGCGCAGCGTTAAAATGTTCTATACGGGTAATGTAAACCATGCTTTTTTTACAAATTTTGGCAAAGGTACTTCCTAAATAGTGAAATATGAAGTGGAAATACGAATTTTGAGGAATGCAAATTTTACTTACAGCCGCAACGCCGTTTGAAATTGAACTTTTTATAAATACCTACCCCAACATAGATATTTTAATAAGTGGTGTGGGCGTGCCTTCTACAATGTACCATTTGCAAAAAAGATTACAGCAGGTAGATTACGATTTTGTAATTCAGGCGGGCATTGCCGGCACATTTTCCAGCGATATTCATTTGGGTGAAACGGTTTTAGTAAAGCAGGATACTTTTGGTGATTTGGGTGCGGAAGAAAAACGAAACTTCACCACTTTTTTTAAATCGGGATTAATAAATGCACATGAATTTCCTTTTGCAGATGGCTGGCTGATAAATACCGCTGAGGGATTACTTAAAGAAAGTACCTTAAGATGGGTGAAGGCGGTAACCATAAATAAAGTAAGCGATAGTTTTTTACAAAAATTACAATTGACTGATGCCTATAATCCACAAATAGAAACTATGGAAGGCGCTGCCCTCCATTATGTGTGCCTGCAGGAAAAAATACCTTTTGTACAAATACGTTCCATAAGTAACCAGGTAGGCGAAAGGGATAAAACCAAATGGAAAATAAAAGAAGCCGTTGAAAATTTAAATACAGAATTAACTATGCTGATTAAAAATTTAATTAAATAACTTGAAACTAACCTTAGGATTTTCGCCCTGTCCCAACGATACTTTTATTTTTGATGCACTGGTAAATAATAAAATTGATACCGGTGGTTTATCTTTTGATGTTATACTGGAAGATGTACAAACGCTTAACCAGTGGGCCATTGATGGTATGCTGGATATAACTAAATTAAGTTATGGTGTATTACCAATGGTATTGAATAAATATATCGTTTTAAACAGTGGCAGTGCATTGGGTAAAGGTGTGGGGCCTTTATTAATTAGCCCCCTCCGCCCCGTGCCCTTCGGCAATACTCAGGATGAGGGGGAACTATTCGAAGATAAAAGCGAAGTTGAAAACACTTTCATCGCAATACCAGGTGAAAATACCACTGCACATCTACTTTTTTCATTAGCTTATCCCAATGCAAAAAATAAAATATTTTTAAGGTACAATGAGATTGAAAATTTTGTTTTGGCCAACAGGGGTTTAGGCGTTATAATTCACGAAAACCGTTTTACTTACCAGCAAAAAGGTTTAAAAAAAATAATTGATTTAGGAGATTATTGGGAAAAAGAAACCGCTCATCCAATTCCGTTAGGTGGCATTGTAATAAAAAGAAATATTGATACAGGCGTACAGCAACAAATTGATACACTCATAAAAAAAAGTATTGAATACGCTTACACCAATCATCCTCAACTGAATGATTACATCAGAATGCATTCGCAGGAAATGAGTGAAGCCGTTATGCGAAAACATATTGACCTGTATGTAAATAATTATTCGCTTAATTTAGGAGAAGATGGAAAAGCTGCAATAAAAAAATTGCTGCATGTTTATCAAAGTGTAAACCCCGAAGAATCATTTTCAACAAACAATATATTCGTAGAATCTTTTTAAAGTAAGATTAAAGTGCATCTTTTTTTAATGCGCTTGCATATACTTCCAAACATCGTTTTCTTGCAAACTCATGTTCCACTATTGGTTTTGGATAATTAAATTCCTGAAACTCGGGCACCCATTTTTTAATGTAATTTAATTGGGCATCAAATTTTTGAGTTTGCAAATAGGGATTAAAAATTCTAAAATAAGGTGCCGCATCGCAACCACTGCCTGCGGCCCATTGCCAGCCACCATTATTGGCTGCTAAATCAAAATCTAATAATTTTTGTGCAAAATATGCTTCGCCCCAGCGCCAGTCTATCAATAAATGCTTGCATAAAAAACTAGCCACAATCATCCGCACCCGGTTGTGCATAAAACCTGTTGCATTCAATTCCCTCATACCAGCATCTACTATTGGATAGCCGGTTTGCCCGTTACACCATTTTTCAAATTCAATTTCATTATTACGCCATTCAATTTCATCATACTGCGGCTTAAAAGCTTTGCCTTTGCCTACCTGCGGAAAATGCCATAAAATCATATGATAAAAATCACGCCAGATCAATTCATTTAAATAAGTCTCAGATAAATTTGTAGTTTTTGCAGCAAGTGCCCTTATACTAATTGTACCAAAACGTAAATGCACCCCCAACTTTGAAGTGCCTTTAATTGAAGGAAAATTTCTTTGCTGCTGGTATTTTTTCACCAGCTCTTCGTCTAACCTTTCAGCAGGAAACGGTTTGTCCGTTGCGGTAAATCCCATCTGTTTTAATGTAGGTATTACTGCAGCAGACTGTTTAAAAAAATTATTAAAATATTTTTCTGTGGGGTATTTTTTTAAATGAAAATCGGTAAGTACTGCTTTCCATTTGCGGCTGTAAGGCGTAAACACGGTATAAGGTTTTCCATCATCTTTAAGTACTTCTTCTTTTTCCAGTATTACCTGGTCTTTATAAGTTTTAAGAGAAATATTTTTTGAGCGCAGCAAATCTGCAATTAACTTTTCTCTTTCCAGCGCATAGGGCTCATAATCATGATTGGTAAAAACATTTTCAATATTGTACTTTGATAAAAGTGTTTTAAAAACAGATAAGGGAGTGCCGTAATACACTTCAAGCGAAGTGCCTGTTACAAGTAATTGCAGTTGCATCTCCTGCAGGGCAGCATGTATAAATTCCACCCGCCTGTCGGTTTTATCTTCCAGCTGATCTAAAATATTCTTATCAAAAATAAAGATGGGCACCACAGGAAGATTACTTTTTAAAGCATGGTATAAACCTGCATTATCAGTAAGGCGTAAATCTCTTCTAAACCAAAATATATTTATTGTTTCCATTAATTAATAACAACAAATTATTTACAAAATGGTTGGCTCTATTGAAGCATAAATTTTTTTAATTAACGAATGGCCAAAATTGCTATCGCCAATTGTTTTTACCCACCGTAAATTATATATGGAGTTAGATAAAAAAACTTCGTCGGCGTGTAAAATTTCGTCAATGGTTATTTCTTTTTCAACACAGGTAAAACCAATTTTGGTAATTTGATCAATGATGTATCTTCTCATTACTCCGGCCACACAACCTTCGGTTAATGCAGGCGTGTAAATAATGTCATCTTTAATAAAAAAAATATTAGCAATGGTGCTGTCGCAAATGTTTCCACGATTATTTATAAGAAAAGCATCATTCCATTTTTGTTTTTTTGCATGTAATGCGGCCATTACATACGGCAGGTAATTATTGTGCTTAATGTTGCTGAGTATATCGCAGCTTTTTTTCACTTCAGTGTAAATGCCTACATCAAGGCCATTACTGTTTAATTCACCAATGGCTTCGGGCAAAGCCCAGGTTTCAATAATGTAGTTAGGAAAATGATCTGCAGCATCATACAAACCGCCATCACTTCTGTAAATGGTAATTCTTACTCTTGCAGCTTTTTGGTGACCGTTTTTTATTGCCGTTTGCAAAATGGACTCCTGTAATTTATCGGGGTTAAAATGTTTGGGAAGTATAAATTGCAATACCTGCATCCCTTTCCACAGCCGGGCAAAATGTTCATCTTCTAAAACTAAAATACTGTTTTTCATTTTCATGGTTTCAAATAAACCATCTCCGTACCTTAAGCCACGGCTGCCGGCATTTATTATTGGAGTATCGTTGGGGTAAAATTTTCCGTTGCAATTAAAAAATAACATGTTGCAAATATATTGCAAACAATACAACCGTATGTTGGCGGGGGCGTTTACATTACTTACTACAAAAGTAAAATCCTGCCAGGTATAGCAGGATTTACTTTTTCATTACAGTTTTAGAGACTCAGGTTTAGCGATAGTACAGTTTAAATGTCATCATCTAATATTTTATGTTTAACCGCATACATTATTAATCCGGCGGTACTTTTTGCGCCTGTTTTTACTTTTAATTTATCCCTTATGGCTTCCACGGTACGTGGGCTAAGGTCAACGATATCGGCAATTTCTTTAGTGCTTTTTTCTTCGCACATTAATTTTAATATCAGTGTTTCTTTATCGTTAAGCTGTGCTTCCTGCTGCATCATTTTTTGAGGCGTTACAAAATTTCTCTGTTTAAGATTTGTAAGCAGGGCCTTATTGGTTAAAGAATTAAAATAATACTCCTGCTCGTAACAGGTTTTTATAGCCTCGTAAATAATTTCGCTGTCGCTGGTTTTGGTAAGGTAACTGTTGGCACCCAACTCCATCAATTTAGTGATCATGCTATGGTCGTCCATCATGGTCAGCATAATGATTCTTGTTTCGGGATACAACTTTTTAATTTCGGGTAAAGTGGTAATGCCATCCATTACGGGCATCTGAATATCCAGTAATATAACATCTGTTGAAATATTTTTAAGCATTGTCAACAAATGCATGCCATTATCGGCTTCTGCAATAACCTGAATATCTTTTTTAGAACTTAATGCAGTTTTAACACCGGCTCGATACAAGACATGATCATCGGCAATTATTACTCTTATTGGTTCTTCATTTTCGTTTTTCGGGATCATAATTGGGTATTGGGATTAGTATTAACAATATACTAACGCCAAACTGCAAGATCAAATTATATTGATATTTAAGAAAGCGTGTAATTACCCTATGTTAAGCATGGGGATTTTACGATACCAGCGCAGGAAATAAACGATTTGAAGCTGACACATTTTAAAAATGTATTATTTGCGAAACTAAAAATTTAATTTTTTAATGCATAATTAAAGGAGAATTGGTAGATCGGTAAGGTATATTCTATTTCGGGGTGTTTGGCATATTTGTAATAAATGGCTTTAAGATTTACCAGGTTATTGATCTCTACACCAAAGCCTACAGCATAACCATAATAAATGCCATTGGTTTTTACATCGGGTAAAAATTCTTTTATCTGTATTGGATTGGTGTAACAGCCAATGTAACGAGCCGCCAACCAGAACACGCCAACATTTTTTGCATTATTACGCTCCCACGCCCCTGTTTGAAAATATAAACCCAACGTTGCAAAACTGTTTAAAAAATTGGTGGGCTTACCAGTTTGTGGGTTTGTTACCAGCCCGGTTTTGTAGCCGGTTAAAACCCTTTCGCCAATATGGTACAGCAGGCCCGTTTTAGTTATTTTTTGGGTACGCTTAAAAAAAACCACGCCATCAATTGAAATATTGATAAGGCCGCTTAGCGGATTAATATACTGATTTACTAAATGATCGTTGCTTCTTTGCAGGCCGCCGGCATTATTTTGATTTTGAAAATTATTATTGGATACACCGCCATATAACGAAAGCGGAACAGCAAATTTACCCGGCTCGCCAATAAACAAACGAATAAAACGGGCAGCCGCATTTACCTGCCCGTTATTAATAATATCTATAAAACCGGAAGTAAAGATTTCGGGTTTGTAGGGTTTAAGAGAATCGTTTGCCAGTTTATTTTGACTACATAAAAAATTGCCTGCCAGGGTTAATAATATTGATAGGGCGAATCTCATCATTTGGAATTAAACATCCATACAGATTAAATAAATAGAAAAATAAAGCATGGAAATTGATAATGAAATTTTTACAAATTTCTCACCCTTTTAAACTATTATGTAAAACTCATTTTTCTTTTTTAGAAAAAAAACGAACAATAAACGGAGCTAATATTGCACCAGTTAAAGCACTAACAATTAAAATGATAATTTCTCTTGATGTCATATAAATTAGTATTAAAAAAAATTAGATGGCCAGCCCTCAATTTACCACAACACCAGCTAAAGAGCGTTTTGTATTAATGCTGCAAAGATTAAAAATGTAGTTATTAAATGCAAGGGGAAAACAACAGAAAAAATGAGATTTTTCGGAAAAGGTGTATTAGATGCGCCATTTTTAGAAGTTATAAATGCTTAAGTAAAAATTTATTTCGATTACAAAAGAATGGGCAGTTGAATGTGAATTACCGGATTGCCAATATAAAAAATAAACCGGACAGCTGCATTGTCCTGATTTATGATGATTACAAAACAAGGATTTATGAGACAAACTAAAACAAAAGTGTATCAAGTTTGAATTTAAACATTGATACACTTTATGAATAACTGAAACTATAATCAAAAAAATAATGGGTATAATGAAATCGCAGCTACAACAATAATATACACAACCAATAGCAACCAAAATGACTTGTTTTTAGGTTCATAGTTTTTGAAAAAAATAATGCTAAACGCAAGTAACAAAATATAATAAAAAGCATTGAATGTATCTAACCAGTTAAAATCAATTTTTTTTTGGAATATTGCTTTAAGTATTATGAGTAATACTGCAAAGTATAAGATGCTATTTTTTTTCATTGTACTGTTTTTAAAATATTTTATAAATATAGCTATTGATAATTAGTGTGACACAGGGTCACAATATGTTTCACTGCATGTTGCTACGCCATTAGCAGCCCATATCAATGCTCCAGCTACACATGCGGGGGTTCCAAAACCAACAGTTACTGTTTCGCATGCTGCCAATATAAGAGCTCCTTCTACTCCAACCGCTCCAGCACATAACGCGTATCTCCAGGGTCTTCTGCATCCCGCAGCCCTAGCTGGCAAATTAGACGAAGAATTTTTTGATATTTCTGAATATGAATTTAAAAATACATCATTATCAACTTGGCCATATTTTTTGCTTAATGCCTGATGGTTTAGAGCAATATTATCCAAGTCAATCCCAAGTTGATTGATATCGGAGTATTTTAATATTCTGGCAACTGCTGCTAATTCTTCCGACTTAGGGAACATTTGCTTTTTTACATTTTCAATTTCAGTCTGGATCGTAGTATAAGTGCTTCGATTTAAAGTAGCAGAAATATAGTCTACTAATTTATTAAATTCAGTTACATAATTTATAAAATTTCTGTCTGCAGAAAGTTCACTGCTAGTAACCTGAGAAAATGAAGTTACCATAGAAAACATAAATAAAATAATAGAAAGTATCTTTTTCGTTTTAATAAATTTTAAAAATCCATGTTGAAGAAGCTTTCACACTTCATGCACAGTTCAACCCTGTGTCCTACCTTGTAACTTTTTACTAGCAGTGGTCAGATATAATTCTGCTATGTAAATTTTACGGCGGAGGCTTACCTCTAACTATTAAGTTTAACTGTTTCATAAAGAGGGTACGGATTAGCTTTAGTGTTACGGATTAAATTACTGCAACAAAGATTAAGCCTTCAAATTTTAAAAGCAAGGGAAAAACAACAGAAAAAAATGGGATTTTTCGGGAAGTTGCAAAAAACTTCAGGCTTACAAAAGGGGATACCAATTGTGCTTACCCGCCGTTACATATGTTCCAGACAAAAAAGTGTTGCATATTTATAGTAAAAAAATATCCAGAACATCATTTACATTATTGAAAACAAATTCCAGAATGCAAAAAAGAAAGCGGAAATACCTAGAATTAAATAAAATCGATTTTTTTCTTTTACAAAAATAAACCCTGCAATAACTAAAATTATCACGCTGATAATTGCGGCTAATTCTGGCTTTGAATTAAAAAGAGGCTTCATTACTGCTGGAAATCTCGAAATGTATTTTATTTAAATTGAGGGTAACTTAAATTTTTGAAATTATTATCCTGTTTACAGAAAATAAACCAATCAATAATCTTTAATATCCCCAGTGTATACATTATATACCCAATTATTACGCTGATTTTCATTTTTTTAAATTTGGTTTATGCCTAACTGCTTACTTTTTAACTAATTTACAAATAACTACCCAACAAGTACAAAAAGCCCGGTCAAATATTTTCCTGCCGAACAGCAACTCGTTTATACAAAACTATTGCAACAATATAAAATGGTGCAAAGAAAATATGAGTAAAAAAGAAAGACAACATATCGTTCATAAAATTACTTCCCTCTTCAACAGTGGTAATACTATTTTCTGAAAGGATAACCTTTATAGGTATGTTAATTAAAAAGTGATAAATGATTGAGTAAAAGAGATTTTTAAAAAGTACCATAATACTAAAAAGTAAAAGGCCGGTAAAAAAAGCAAAAATCACCTGGTTAATCACACTCAATACTTCAGACGATAAAATATTTGAAAGATGGGCTATTGAAAATAAAAAACTGGAGATTATACCAGCTTTTTCTATCGACACTTTACGGTTGACTAAAAAGTTAACAAAGTAATATCTAAAAATAAATTCTTCGGCAGCTGCAGCTAAAAATATGGCAGCAAAGAGTAACAGCCATCCTGGTATGTCAGTTTCTATAAGGCGCTTGTTAGCAAATGAAAACAACAGGTATATTGCAATTAACATTAACACTAAAAGTATTTCGAATTTTAAATCTCTTTTGCTGTTTAGTGTGTGAATAAAATTAAAGTGGTTAAATTTTATATTGAGCCTGATTGCTAAAAAAATAATTATTCCGCTAACAATTATTTTTATAATAGCCTCATTGAAATTACTATATTCCGAAAAAAATAACTTCAATTTAAAAAGTGATACAACTATTACAAATACAAACAGTACATGGCAAACTGAGTTGAGGTTTATATTTTTTATAAATAACCGCATAAATAAAACTTTTAAAGCTATAGAAGGGATTACCAAGGTGATTTCTACTGAACAATTGGAAATTTAATTCCGTGATAATTTTTTCATCCAATATCAAAACCTCACTTCTTTCTTAACACGTAAGTTTTATTTATTTTTCAGCCAGTATACAGGCGCCAGTGAAATAATGTACAGATCAACTTCTTTTTTATTTTCCTGTTGCACTTTTTCTATTTCCCGATAGAGTTTGTTATAATACGTTCCGGCCTCATATATATGCAGCAAAAAAATTGAGAGCTTTTTATTTTTATTTACCCCTTTAAATGCAGCGTTATCATTTAAATAAAAAAATGTATTAGTACAAATATTCTTATTTAAAACAATAAGAGTATCTGCTAAAGTTTGCATAGCAAGTATCTTTTCAATTTCAACACTGATACGGCCAGTGCACGACTCATTATCTTTTAAAAAATCAGATTTCCTGATACTAATGGAATCACTAACAAAACTGTTATAATAAACCGTTGCATTTTCAGTATTGCCTATAAAGCGCAAATAAGACGCTGAATCTGGATAGATAAACATTTCAGTATCAAATTTATTTGCTTTCAGGTATCCCACATATGCTTCCTTTGTTTTAAAATTAAATTTCTGGTTTGCGTTAAATTTTTTTAGCAAAATGGATTTACAGGAAAAAGCACACATACCGAGTGTTGCAAGCAAAAAAATAACCGATTTTATTTTCATAAATTTCAGTAAAGACTGACATCATTAAACGAACAATGTCAGTCTTATTTTTATTCAAAATCTACCAATACAACATATTCCTTTTCAGTTTTTTTAACTTTATAAGTTCCCCCTTTTAGTTTACCTATATAAGAGGTTGCAAAATAAATATCCTGGGTTGCATTTTCAACATAAAACAGGTTAAATTCTTCGGGATTATATCCTGCATCCGTACTTAAACCAATCGGAATATGTAATTCCAAACTGTTATCAACTAATTTTGCTTTCATTGTTGCTTTTCCGGTAGATGTAGAAATTGTTGCCGGACTATATAGTTGGCATGGATTGCATTGAACTGTGCCCGGGCCAATTTTTATGCAAAGGCCAAAGCCAGAATTACATCCCGTTCTTGGTTTGTGAAAATTAAAGGTCTCAATTTCCCAAGATATCTGTGGGCATGTTCCCGGTGGACAGGGGGAAGGATAAGTGGGTGTTTGAGAATAACCCGAAATTACAGTTAGGATGGTAACGAATAAAAATAGCACATTTTTCATTTTAATAAAATTTAAAAAAAACATGTTGAAGAAGCACTCACACTTCATGCACAGTTCAACCCTGTGTCCTACCTTGTTACTTTTTACTAGCAGTGGTCAGATATAATTCTGCTATGTAAATTTTACGGCGGAGGCTTACCTCTAACTATTAAGTTTAACTGTTGCATAAAGAGGGTACGGATTAACTTTAGTGTTACGGATTAAATTGCTGCAACAAAGATTAAGCCTTAAAATTTTAAATGCAAGGGAAAAACAACAGAAAAAATGGGATTTTTCGGGAAGTTTATTGAATAATTAAAAGTAGTTTGCAGGTAAAATTTATAATTTTGAGCCTTTACAAATTCATCATATTTTTTGGAACAAGTATTATTCTTATTACTTTTTTTGTGGCGGTTGCGTTTTTGAAAACAGAAAAACCAAACTACTTTAAATATATCTTTGCATTCGTTCTGTTTGGTTTATTTATATCTTTAAATACCATTTTACACACTAATTTTGGAATTGGAAGAAATATAATAATGTATGCAATTGAAAGAGTATTTACATTATTTCAATTTTTTGCTCTGGGGTTATTTTTTACTCAGTTGCTTAACAAATCACTATATGCAAGGAAAATTAAATTACTCTTTTACATATCTACTTTCATAGGAATAATTTTAATCCCAATTGCCGTTTTGGCCAAGGCATTTATCTATACACAAATTGCAACAAATTTAGTTCTTATAGTCTTTTGTGTTTTCTATTTTAGGGATCTCCTTAACACAAAACCTACACTTATACTCATTAAATCATCAGCATTTTGGATAGTTACGGGAATTTTTTTTGTATGTTGTATTAGTTTCCCTATATACTCTTTACAACCTTTTATTGCCAGCAATCACGAATATAAAATTGTGATTAGAAAGATTTTTTCTATATCTAACATGGCTTTAATCGTTTTGTACTTTTTTATAATTAAAAGTTATTTATGTCTAAAGCACCCACAGAATTTATAATTTCCTTTATTATTATTTCGGTTATTTTAATACTTGCTCTCGTAATATTTATTACTATAATTATTTACCGCTATCAACAAAAACAAAATGCATATTTTAAAGATATTGAAACACTTAAAACTTCTCACCAAAATGCTATGCTGCAATCTCAATTAGAAATACAGGAACAAACTTTTGAAAATATCTCCCGTGAAATACATGATAATATTGGTCAAAAATTAACATTGGCTAAACTGCACCTCAATACATTGAACTATGCTGATTCAAGAAATACTATTTCACAGGTAAATGATGCAGTGGGGATGATCAGCGAAGCAATAAACGATCTTACTGATATCAGCAGGAGTATGAGCAGCGAAATACTTTTAAATAACGGCCTTATTAAAGCATTGGAGTTTGAAGCCACACAGCTGCAAAAATCGGGTATCTATAAAATTAATTTATCCAGCAGCGGTAATATAATTTTTATGGAGGCTAATACGGAGCTGGTATTGTTTCGTATTGCACAGGAAGCCATCAACAATATTATAAAACATGCACAGGCAACCGTAATTGATATCCATTTGCATTATAATAATATCCTGCTCACTATGCAGATAAATGATAATGGTAAAGGATTTAATGTGGAACAAATTGTGCCGGGAACCGGAATACAAAATATAAAAAAACGTGCGGCGCTGTTAAAAGGCACCTGCACCATCAGCAGTACTGAAAACAGCGGCACCAAAATTAAAATTGAAATCCCTTTATATGATGACAATACTACCGTATAGGCTTATACTTGCAGATGACCATATTCTTTTAAGGGATGCCCTGGCCAACCTGGTAAATACTTTTACAGAATTCAGTGTTGTGGCCACTGCAGGAAATGGCGAAGAAGTAATAGCGCATATTAATAACGGCTGTAATGCCGCCATTGTTTTAATGGATTTAAATATGCCAAAAATGGATGGTTATGAAACCGCAAAATGGCTTACCCTCCACCACCCACAAATAAAAATAATAATCCTAACCATGTACGATAGTGAAATTGCATTGATCCGTTTGTTACAGGCAGGAGTAAATGGTTTTTTAAAAAAAGATATACATCCTGCTGAATTAAAAAATGCATTACTTACAGTTGCGGGTGGCGAATATTATTACAGCAACCATATTACCACAAAAATTGCCTCGCTTTTTCGAAAACAATCGGGCCTGCAAAAATCTATATTAAACGATACCGAAATTGAATTTTTAAAATTAGCCAGCACCGATATGACCTATAAAGAAATTGCACAGGCCATGAACATGACACCCCGCCACATTGATACTTACCGTGATGCTTTGTTTTCAAAATTAGAAGTAAAAAGCCGCGTAGGTTTAGCAATTTATGCTGTAAAGAATGGAGTGGTAACATTTTAGTTGCCCGCTAACCTGCCTGCCGGCAGGCAGGTTTCGCAGATGACGCAGAAAAAATATTTATCATTTTGAATGTTTTTCTTAGCTATCTGTTTTTACTCCCTAAAAAAATCATAAAAAGTGGTATTTCCTCAGAATATACTGTACGATTTAAGGGCATAATAAATTATGTGCCGCTACTTTCCTATAGAAAATTTATTTTCTTATCAGTGAATTCTGCGTAATCTGCGGGAAATAGCTACTCAATCAACTTATTGCGCATCCCATACATAATTAAACCGCCAATAGTTTTTGCATCAACCTTGGTTTTCATATTTTGGCGGATGGTTTCTATAGTGCGTGGGCTGAGGAAGATGATTTTAGATATTTCTTCAGTGGTTTTATCTTCGGCAAGCAGTTTTAATATCTTTAATTCTTTTTCGTTAAAATGTACCGGGGTATTGGTGCCATAATGCTGGCGCACATTTTTCTTCTGCATCAGCTTACCCATTACGGCCTTATTCACCAGGTCGTTAAAATAAAAATCGTCGTTCATGCAGGTTAGAATAGCCTCGTAAATTTCCTCGGGGTCAGTTGTTTTAGTAAGGTAAGCATTGGCCCCCATCTCCATCATTTTACTAATCATCTGCTGATCGTCGTACATGGTAAGCACAATTATCTTAATGTCTTCAAATTCTTTACGAATCAATTGGATACCATTAATGCCATCAATCTCAGGCATCCTTATATCCATTAGTAAAACTTCGGGTTTTTTAATGGCAATTTTGTGCATCATGTCTTTACCATCTTCTGCTTCCCATAGCATTTTAAGGTTGGTTTTTCCGGAAAGGGCCATCTTTATGCCATCTCTAAAAATTTTGTGGTCGTCGGCAATTGCAATTTTGATAAAAGTTTCGTTGATCATATTGTATTGAGCGTATTGGGGTTAGTAGTAAATCGGTTTCAAGTTACACTTTTCAGTTTATATCTTATATAGCATTTTTAAAAAGGTTATAGTAATTGTTTTTCCACATACTGTTGATTATCATTTCATTTTTAGGAAATATACTTCGTAAAAATACTTGTTTACGCTGCGTTTTTATACTTATTGGCTTTTCGGTATTGCGTTGGGCAAAAGTATTTCTTACAATAGTAAAATTGGGCGCAATTGCTCTTTCACAGGGCTTTAACAACCTATATTTTTGTTGCAGTTGATTGACAAGGTACACGGAAAAGTTTATATCTAAATATCCATTTAAAATATCCAAAATGTGCCGCTTATCCTTGAAAAACCTGTTTGTGCTTGTGTTAACCATTGTCAATCAACTAATTTTTGATATCCCGTTTTACATCCAATATCTCTGAACCCCAAAAGAATTATGTAACAAAGCAGTAAGGCTGGTTAATTTAACCAGCCATTTACAATCCGGCTTCCTTAGCAGCCAATACCCTGCCAAATACTTTTCCTGCAGTATAATTCTGGCTATCAAATTTCTAAATTTTTATAAAAATAGTAAAAATGCTGGTAAGCTTACTATTTGTGCATCGTAATTTTACTATTTCTTCTTCGTATATTTACCCCATCTTAAATCGTTGTTTTACTTGGTGCAAATACTTAAATCATTTGTTATCAGTTATTTTTTAAGTTTTCCACATATTAACATTTTTATTAGCAGTTGTATACCGTGGGCATTTAAAGCAAGTTTGCATGACGAAAATATTTCTAAACCACACACAAAAATCTTTATCATGAATTGGGAATTTTTAGACTTTTTTGAATTATCTTAATTTTTTACCCAATAACTTATCTTTAGGAGCGTTAGTAAATATTTAGTATTTTCACGAAAATGTTTACATTCATCGACGCAATTAAATATTCTGTGTTATTGTCGGAAATAATTCCGCTATTTTTTATTTTGTTTATGTTAAAACGTAATCAAAGCAAAATTAGGCGGATATTTTTTTTATACGCAGTCATTACGACTTTATTAGTCATTTTTTCACTTTATTTCAGGCTTATATATCCTTCAAAAGAGGGATATATCTTAATTACAAGATTTCATAACGTTTGTGAATTTATTTTTTTAAGCACTATTCTGTCGAACATAATAATTAGTAAGGTAGTACGTAAAATAATTCTTTTCTCAAATTTTATCTTTATTATTATATGCGTTGTCGATTATCTTGAATCAAGCAAAACTACTCTTGCCTACGTCCCTCTGTTAGCATCCTGTACTTTTTTTATTCTAATTACAATATTTTTCTTTTTTGAAAAACTTAAAGATAATTCAGGAGAGGATATTTTTTCTACCTTCCCATTTTGGTTTGCAGTGGCCCTGATTGCAAATTTTGCTGGAAACTTTTTACTGTTCGGTTATTCAGAAACTTCTATAAGAGATTCTAATTTTAAAATTAATTACGCAATCATTTACGGAACAGTAACCTTAATTAAAAACATACTATTTTGTATAGCTGTGTCTATGAAAGCAAATCTTAAATTAACCTTCAAAATAGATCCAGACTCATCAAATAAAACAGAATTTAATAAACCTAATACCAACAACTATCTCAACTTTTAAACCTAATATCCACCGGCAAAATGAATATTGTTTTAATTATTGGCACCATCGGCATGCTTATACTGGCAATTGCCATAGTTGGGTTTGTTATTTTTCACCAGCGCAAAGTATTTCGTTTTAATACGCAATTAAAACAACTGGAAGAAGAGAAACAACAGATACTGCTTAATGCTTCTATCCGTTTTCAGGAAGAGGAACGCAACCGCATAGCTGCCGATTTGCATGACGATGCCGGCCCTTTATTAGCCACAGCCCGCCTGTACCTTAACGAGAATTTGGTGAACCAGGAAAAAGCCCAGCAACTGCAAAGTATTTACAGCGCCAAACAAATTATTGATGATGCTATTTTACTTATCCGCAATATCAGCCACAGTTTAATGCCCCCCACCCTTAAAAATTTTGGACTGGAGAGTGCCGTTACCGACCTGTTTCAAAAAATTAGTGGCAGTGGCAGCATAAATGCCAGTGCCCGTTTTCACGATTACCGTATTAGATTAAAAGTAGAGCAGGAATTACTGGTGTTTAGAGTGGTGCAGGAGCTGGTGAATAATGTTTTTAAACACAGCAATGCCGGCTTTATACACCTAACGCAAAATAACAATGGCAACAGCATGTACTTCAGGCTGCACCACGATGGCAATGGCATTGTACAGGCCGATTTTGAAAAACTAAACCATAGTGCCCTGGGTTTAGGTTTAAAAAATATTGCCAGCCGCATAAAAGTATTAAGGGGCAAAATTTTTTTTGAAATAGATCCCAGTCATACTTATTATAAAGTAACCATTGAAGTGCCTATAGAAGACCGGATTTAAATTGAAACAAAACATTGCGTTTTATAAAACCACCGGCTGATTGCGCCAATGCTAAACAAACAAATTAAATAGTACTGCGGCATTTTAAAATTTAACAATCAATCTTCCTTTTGAAAATCTTTTCCGTAATTTTACCCTTCTGCCTCAAATATGGATGAAATAAAAGTTGCAATAGCTGATGACCACAAGATATTCCGTAAAGGGGTGATTCTTTCAATGCGTGCCTACACCAACATTAAATTTGTAATGGAAGCCGATAATGGCGAAGAACTGCTGGCCAAAATACCAGAAAGCGAACCCGATGTAATATTATGCGATTTAAAAATGCCCATAAAAGATGGCATTGATACCACTAAACTTATAACCAAAAATTTTCCGGGTATAAGGGTTATCATTCTTACCATGTACGAAGATGAACGCTTTGTAGGGCACCTGATGGATTGCGGCGCAGCCGGCTATCTTTTAAAAAGCACCGAACCCAGTGAAATTAAAAAAGCGGTTATGGATGTAATGCGTACCGGCTTTTACCTTAACCCGTTTGTAAATAAGGTACTCATCAAAAAAAATTATTCCAAACAAAAGTTCAACCCTAACTTAACTACCGAAGTGGTATTGAGCGAAAGGGAAAAAGAAGTACTAACATTAGTGTGTATGGAATTTACCGCTGCAGAAATTGCCAGCAAAATGGATATCAGCAGCCGCACGGTTGAAGCCATTAAAGACCGCCTGATGGAACGCTTTGGTGTAAAAAACTCTGTGGGCCTGGTGTTTTATGCCATGAAGAATTCTCTTATTGATTAAAAGCAAGCTGTGTCTTTACCTTTTATTGTAAGCTGAATCAACCAATGAATGGGTTAAAACAATCCAAACAACTTACTGTCGATACTTGTAATAATTTGTCCCAGGTGTTCTTCGTTTTCGGCAAACTTATTTTTATCAGCGTCTATTATCAATAACGGGCCTTCTTTATAATTCTCTATAAAATTATTGTAGAATTCATTTAATTTTTTAAGGTAATCCAGCCGGATATTTTCTTCATATTCCCTTCCCCGCTTTTGAATTTGTGCCACTAAAGTTGGCACCGATGCTTTTAAATAAATAAGCAGGTCGGGCGGCTGCACCATTGATTTAAGTGTTTCAAAAAATTTATAGTAATTATCAAAATCACGTTTACCCATCAGGCCCATATCGTGCAGGTTGGGGGCAAAAATGTTGGCATCTTCGTAAATGGTTCTGTCCTGTATAACGGTTTCGGTACCGCGGTGTATTTCCAGTAACTGGTTAAGACGGCTGTTTAAAAAATAAATTTGAAGATTAAAACTCCAGCGGGGCATGTCCTCGTAAAAATCATTAAGGTAAGGATTATGGTCCACGTCTTCAAATTGCGGTATCCATTTATAATGCTTGCTCAGCATTTCGGTAAGTGTAGTTTTGCCGGCACCTATATTTCCAGCTACTGCAATATGTTTTGGTTTTTTTGATTTTGCCATGCCCTATCCCCGCAAGGGGAATTTTAATATTATATAATTGTAAATAACTTATTTTTTTTGCCAGGTTGAAAGTATGCAAACTTAGCAATATCACCAATATAAGAATGCCTGTAAAAGGTATTTAGTTTTTTTAGCTTCAAAAATATTTTAACCCCATCGCTGCTCTTACCAGTTTCATGGTTTGGCCTGCGCTTTGGTTTGCTTTTGCTGCGCCCTGCTCCATTACCTGCTGCAAATATTTTTTATCAGGCAAAATAGTATTTATCTTTTCTCTTATGGGAGCAATAAATTGCACCATATCTTCTGCCAGTTGTTTTTTTAAATCGCCGTAACGTATGGTGCAGTTATTAAAATCGCTTTCATATTTGCTAATCACATCTTTTGTACATACCAATTGCATCAACCCAAAAATATTTTCAATGTAATCTGGTTTTGCCGAATTCATTGCAGCAGGCCCGTTATCCGTTTTTGCTTTCATTACTTTTTTTCTTATCACTTCGTCCTCATCAGCCAAATATAATGTAGCCATTTGGTTTTCGCTTTTGCTCATTTTACCGGTACCATCCAGGCTGGGCACTTTTACCAGTTCCTCATTATTATTATAAGCAACAGGCTCGGGAAAAACCTGGCCATAGCGATGATTAAACCGATTGGCAAAAGTTCGGGCCATTTCTAAATGCTGCTCCTGATCTTTACCAACCGGCACAAATTTAGCCCGGTGTAAAATAATATCTGCGGTTTGCAATACCGGGTAAGTAAGTAATCCGGCGTTTACATTTTCGGGGTTTTGCCGCACTTTATCTTTAAAGGTTACCGTTTTATCCAGCTCGCCTTTATAGGCCAGCATATTTAAGTACAAATATAATTCTGCCGTTTCGTGTACATGGCTTTGGCAATACAGCGCCACTTTATCGGGGTTTAATCCGCAGGCAATATTTTCTGCCAGCACCCTTTCAACATTTTCTTTTAATGCAGCAGTATCAGGATGTGTGGTTAACGAATGCAGATCGGCCACCATAAAATAACAATCAAACGCATCCTGCATTTTTACATAATTGCGGATGGCACCAAAGTAATTACCCAAATGCAAAAAACCTGTAGGCCTTATGCCACTCATTACAATTTCTTTCTTTTTTTCCATCGGGGGCGAAGATAAGAAGTTTGAAGTTTTCGGTTAAGGGTTTTGTTGGTAAAAAAATAAAGCCTTACCAGTTGTCATTTTCCTTAAAACTGAAACCCAAAAACTAAACTATATTTGTTTTATGGAAGTAAATGATGCATTGGTAGATAAATTAGCCAACCTGGCAAGGCTGCAGTTTAAGGATGCGGAAAAAGAGGAAATAAAAAAAGACCTGCAGCGCATGATTCAATTTGTGGATAAACTAAACGAACTGGACACAACCGGCGTTGAACCATTATTGCACATGAGTGATCAGGTAAATATTTTAAGAGCAGATGAAGTTAAAGGAAGTATAAGCCGTACCGAAGGATTATTGAATGCGCCGGTACATGATGAGGAGTTTTTTAAAGTACCGAAGGTGATAAAACGTTAATTGGTTGATTAGTTTACCAGTTAATTAGTAAAGCATTTAATTAATTCAACATCCCAATTAACCAATAAACAAATAACTAATAAACTATTTATGCAGGGCATTATTCATTTAGAAAACATTCGTAAAAGTTATTACTTAGGCAAGCAGGAACTGCAGGTGCTTAAAGGCATTAGTATGGATGTATTTAAAAATGAGTATGTGGCACTGATGGGGCCAAGCGGCAGCGGTAAAAGTACTTTAATGAATATACTGGGTTGCCTGGATAGCCCCAGTGGAGGTAAGTACATTTTAAATGGTAAAGATGTAAGCCGTATGCCCGATAACGACCTGGCAGAAGTGCGCAATCAGGAAATTGGTTTTGTATTTCAGCAATTTAATTTATTACCCCGTTTAACTGCGTTAGAAAATGTGGCGCTGCCCTTAGTATACAGTGGTGTTGGTAAAAAAGAAAGAATTGACAGGGCGATGGAAGTAATGGTAAAAGTAAAATTAGATGACAGAAGCCATCATAAACCAAACGAATTAAGTGGTGGCCAATGCCAGCGGGTTGCTATTGCCCGGGCCCTCATTAATAATCCATCTATAATTTTGGCAGATGAACCTACCGGAAATTTAGACAGCAAAACCAGTTACGAAATAATGGATATACTGGGCAAAATACACAACGATGGCAACACTGTAATTTTGGTGACGCATGAAGAAGACATTTCTTTATTTGCCCACCGGGTAATACGCCTTAGGGATGGCAACATTGAAACCGATAAACAAAATACCGCTCCTGCAACCATAGCCCAGCCAGCCATGTAAACATTTTTATTTTTACAGAACCAATAGCGATTATTTTTGTTGCTTTGCACCAGAACAATCACTTTACACTATGGCTTTTAAAATTTATACAAAAACCGGCGACTTAGGAAAAACTTCATTGATTGGCGGCACCAAGGTTGCCAAAAGCCATATTCGTATTGAAAGTTATGGCACTGTGGATGAATTAAATTCTTACATAGGTTTGTTAAACGATAACCTTACAGAAAACCACACAAAAATAATTTTAAAAGAAATACAGGACAGGCTTTTTACCATTGGCTCGTCTTTAGCCTGCGACCCCGATAAGGAACCGTTGATGAAAATACCCGATTTGAAAGAAGAAGATATTCTGTTGCTGGAAAAAGAAATTGATTTTATGAACGAAACATTACCGGCAATGAAATCTTTTATTTTACCCGGCGGGCATGTGGCTGTATCTACGGCTCATGTTGCCCGTTGTGTTTGCCGCCGTGCCGAAAGAATATGTGTAAACATGCAGGAGGTTGAATTATTTGTTGACCCACTTGTAATAAAATACCTTAACAGGTTGAGCGATTATCTTTTTGTGCTGGCAAGATATATAGGGCATTTACTGGGCATTGCAGAAATACCCTGGAAGCCACGAATTAATGAATAAGGTTAGTGAATATTTACAAAGATGAAACTGATTTATAGAAGTACTACAATTATACTCATCAATAATTGAGTATAAATTATTAATCAGGCATCAACTATTTTACCATCTTTCATGTGTACAATTCTGTCGCTCATTTGTGCCAGTTCTTCGTTATGGGTTACAATTAAAAAAGCTTGATTAAACTGTTTACGCAGGTCGATAAATAACTCATGTAATTCTTTTGCATTTTTACTATCTAAGTTACCGGTGGGTTCATCAGCCATTACAATAGAAGGGTTATTGATTAATGCCCTTGCTACAGCTACACGTTGCTGCTCGCCACCAGAAAGTTGCTGGGGTTTATTTTCTAAACGATTGCTTAAGCCTAATGTATTTAACAAAGCTGTTGCCCTGGCCAAAACCTCTTTCTTTTTTCCGCCACCAATCCATCCGGGAATACAAACATTTTCTAACGCCGAAAACTCTGGCAATAAATGGTGAAACTGGAATACAAAACCTATTTCTTTATTTCTGAATGCTGCCAGCCGTTTGCCGGATAACTTATCAACTCTTTGATTATTTAAAATAATTTCTCCGCCACCAGCTTTATCCAAAGTACCTAAAATGTGCAGCAGCGTACTTTTACCGGCACCCGAGCTGCCCACTATACTCACAATCTCTCCCTTTGCAATCGTAATATCTACCCCTTTTAAAACCTGTAAATGACCGTATTTTTTTTGAATATTCCTGGCTGATAACATGGCTTAAAAGTAAGTAATAATTTATAAAAAACAGGGTTTAGCGCTTTTAAAACCGGCTGCACAATGTTATTAATAACCAACCGTTAATAAAACACTTTTGGTTATTTCCACAGAACGTATACATTTGCGGAAAATTAGGGTATAATTGCCCTTGACTATTTAAAGAAAAATAAAGCTACAAGATATGTTTTGGACACTAGAATTAGCCTCTCATTTAGAAGACGCACCATGGCCGGCAACAAAAGATGAACTGATAGATTACTCCATCCGGAGCGGAGCACCTATTGAAGTGGTGGAGAATTTACAAGAGCTGGAAGATGAAGGAGAGATTTATGAAAGTCTTGAAGACATTTGGCCGGATTACCCCAGCCATGAAGATTTCTTTTTTAACGAAGAAGAGTATTAATAGCCCCTCCGCCCCTAAAGGGGAACTTGGCACACAAAATATTAAAGAGCCTCTCAAAAATTGAGAGGCTTAAATTTTTATATAAAGGCTCAGAAAAATGAAAAGGGCGTTAAAGCATTATAATCCATGTTTCTTCTTTAGGGGGCAGATGGAGTTTCCATCTGATCAATAACGGCTTGGGTTACACCGGTAAAACTAAATCCTCCATCATGAAAAAGATTTTGCATAGTTACCATCTTCGTCATATCGCTGAACATGGTTACAATATAGTTGGCACAATCCTCTGCACTTGCATTTCCTAAAGGGCTCATTTTTTCTGCGTAGTTTATAAACCCATCAAAACCCTTTACCCCACTGCCTGCGGTTGTACGTGTAGGCGATTGAGAAATGGTGTTAACCCTTACGTGTTTTTTTACGCCATACTGGTAACCAAAATTTCGGGCAATACTTTCTAAAATCGCTTTGTTATCAGCCATATCATTATAATCAGGAAACACCCTTTGTGCAGCGATATAACTGAGTGCAACAACCGATCCCCATTCATTAATGGCATCCTGCTTCATTGCTGCAGCTAAAACGCGGTGTAAACTCAATGCGGAAATATCAAAGCCTTTATGGGTAAACTCGTAATTATTTTCGGTATAGGTAAGGCCCTTACGTACATTTATACTCATGCCAATGGAATGTAAAATAAAATCAACACCACCGCCAAAATGTTCCATCGCTTTTGTAATTAAATTGATAACATCCTCATTGCTGCTAACATCGCAGGGAATAACCGGGGCGTTTATTGCTTCGGCCAGTTTATTAATTTCTCCCATGCGCATGGCTACAGGTGCATTGGTTAATACAATTTGTGCGCCTTCTTCGTGGCAGCGGATGGCGGTTTTCCATGCAATTGATTTTTCATCTAATGCACCAAATATTATCCCTTTTTTTCCTTTTAATAAATTGTATGGCATGTTTAAATATTTTGAGCAGTAAAAATAAGCTACTATTTGCTAAAGAAAAATTCTTTAAAATGAATTATGATAAAGCCAAAAATAAATACAATAATAAATATGCTGGCCAGGTTTAAAAGCATGTAACTTAAAAAAGAGGTGAAAGATTTAGGGGGATTAATTTTTTTATTCCAGAATTGATATGCGCTATACGCAGCAATTATGCTGCAGCAGATAATAAAAAGCAATAAGAGTTTTTGCAATAACATTGTTCGGTATAAAATACACAGTGTTTCTTCAATAGAATAAACTGGAAGCAGGAGCTTCCAGGTACATCAATTACCCACCATTTCCCTGGCATTTTGCAATGCAGCTGCCGTGGGCTTTTCGCCGCTCAGCATTTGTGCAATGGCAGTTATGCGTTCATCATTACTTAACAACTTAACAGAAGTTATAATCTTATCACCCTTTATTGCCTTGTACACAAAATAATGGGCATTGGCTTTTGCGGCAATTTGTGGCTGATGCGTAATAGAAATTAACTGGTGGCCTTTAGATAATTCCTTCATAATATTGCCCACCTGCTTTGCTGCTTCGCCGCTGATGCCGGTATCAATTTCATCAAAAATTAATGTGGGCAGCTGTAGTTTTTGCGCCACCAGCGATTTTATACAAAGCATCAACCGGCTCAGCTCTCCGCCGCTGGCAACTTTACGCAATGGTTCAAACCGGTTACTTTTATTGGCATCAAATAAAAATTCTATTGCATCGCTGCCAAATAAATTTAATGAAGCAGGCTTTAATTCAATTTTTATTTGTGCATTGGGCATGCCCACCTGCTTTAATAAAATGTTTACCTTTTCGGTAAAGGGTTTAATGGTTTTATTTCTGTTTGCCGAAATTGTTTTTGCAAGCTGCTCACAATCCTGCAATAATTTATTTGCCAGGTTTTCTTTTTGTATAATGGCTTCGCTGATGTTTAAAATGTCATCCAGTTTTAGTTGGAGATTTTCTTTTAAAGCCAGTAATTCATTTGTTGAATGAAGATTATGTTTTTTCAGCAATTTATATCCGGCGGCAATTTTATCATTCACCAGTTGAATGCGCTCGGCACTGTATTGCACGCCATCATTAATTTGCTCCAGTTCATCTGCAATATCCTGTAACTCTATATGTGTACTTTGTAAACGTTTATTTAATCCTTCAATTGAAGTATGGTATTGCTCCAGTGCATGCAACTTATTTTGTAACAATTTTAATTGCTGTACCACCGGCTGTTCACTTTCTTTTAATTCAAAATAAATACTGCCCAACTGTTGCTTTACATTTTCTGCATTGCTCAACAATTTTAATTCTGCATCAAGTTCTTCCAGTTCATTCTCTTTTAATGCGGCTTCTTCCAATTCGTCGAACAAAAATTTATTATAATCAAAACTGGCAGTTGCAGCAGTTTGTTGTGCCTGCATATCCTGCAATTCTTTTTTAGTTTTTTGGTAATTGCTGAATACTGCTGCATATTGTTGTAACAGTGCTGCATTACCTGCCAATGCATCTAATACTTCTCTTTGAAAATCTGCGTCTCCCAATTCTAAAGTATCGAACTGCTGGTGCAGATCCACCAATAATGAGCTGAGGCTTTTAAGTTGGTTAACATTTACCGGGGTGTCATTTATAAAGGCTCTCGATTTTCCATTTACCGCAATTTCTCTCCTTATCACCAGTTCATCTTCTGCATCCAGATCGTTATCAATTAAAAATTGTTTTACAACATTTTTATTTTCATGATTAAAATAACCTTCAACCACACATTTTTTTTCTTTTTGTTGTAACACGGTACTGTCGGCCCTTTCGCCCAATATTAAACCAAGCGCCCCCATTAAAATACTTTTTCCTGCACCCGTTTCGCCGGTAATAATATTCAAGTTGTTACTAAAGTCTATTAACAGCTCATCAATGATGGCGTAGTTTTGTATGTGTAATTTTAAAAGCATAGTTTGATGGAGCAAATTAGTTTTTTTTTGCCACAAACCTGCCAGCAGGCAGGTTACATAAATTTTCTCGAGTTAATATAAAAGAAAAAGCACCTCAAAATTGAAGTGCTTTCCAAATTATTAATTATTTTTTATTTTACTTCTACAGAGTCGTTCAAATCAGTATCTACTAAAATACGGCCGCAGTTTTCGCAAACCATTACTTTTTTGCGTAGTTTAATTTCGCTTTGTTTTTGTGGAGGTATTGCATGAAAACAACCACCGCAACTATCTCTTTCTACTGGTACAACTGCTAAACCATTACGGTAATTTTTACGGATACGATCGTAGCTCAGTAACAACCGCTCATCCACATGCGTTCTTGCAGCATCGGCTTCTTTATTATAATGCTTCTCTTCTTTTTCTGTTTCGTTGATAATTTTTTCCAACTCGCCTTTTTTGCCCGAAAGGTTATGCTCTTTAGTGCTTACCGCTTTTTTTGCAATTTCCAATTGCCTTGCTTTATCGGAAATTTCTTCGGTAGCATCTTTAATATGCTTTTCGCAAAGTTTTACTTCCAGCGTTTGCATTTCAATCTCTTTATTGATTGCTTCAAACTCCCGGTTATTTTTTACGTTATC
>JAYURK010000167.1:0-3497 GCA_043756235.1 Ferruginibacter sp.
TAGCTACCAGGATTTTTATACCAATGTAAAAAACTTTGCTTCGTTTAGTTACAGGGCTATTGCAGATCCTGCAAACCCGGCAAGAAAAGATACTATTGCTGGCAGCGTACCTACTTTTTTAACCGATAAGCCGCAATACAGAATGGAGTCTTACCTTGGAAGAGTAAACTTTACTTTAGCCAACAAATATTTATTAACCGCTTCTTTGCGCAGGGATGCCAGTTCTAAATTTGCAAAAGATAACAGGGTGGGTTATTTTCCTGCTGTGGCATTAGCATGGAAAATGAAAGATGAATTTTTTAAGAACAGCAACCTGGTAAGCGATTTAAAATTGAGAGGTAGTTGGGGAATAACCGGACAACAAGACGGAATACCATACTATTCGTATCTTCCTTATTATTCTCAAAGCAACCCATCAGCCCAATACCAATTTGGCAATAGTTATTACAGCTTTTTACGGCCCTCTGCGTATGACCGCGATAGAAAATGGGAAACTACCACCACTACAAATTTGGGTTTAGATTTTGGATTTAGTAACAATCGCATTTCGGGTTCAATAGATTTTTACCATAAAAAAACAGAAGACCTTTTAAGTATAGTACCTATTGCACCAGGTTCAAATTTTGATATTGATTTGTTTACCAATGTTGGTAATATGGAAAACAAGGGTGTGGAATTTACACTTAATACTATACCTGTTGCAACTAAAAACCTTACCTGGAATTTTGGTTTTAATGTAACTTATAATCAATCTGAAATTACCAACCTGTTAAAGCAGCAGGATGCTAATTTTCAGGGTATTGATGTGAGTGGTATTGGCGGAGGTTTAACCAACACGATTGGTAAATTTAAAGTAGGATACTCTCCTTATGTATTTTATGTGTACAAGCAGGTATATGATAAAACTACCGGCAAACCCATTGAAAACCTGTTTGAAGATTTAAACAGGGACGGGCAAATAACCAGTGCCGACAGGTATTTATATAAAAAGCCTGCAGCCGATATTTTATTTGGCTTAAATACTCAGGTAAGTTATAAAAAATGGAATGTTGGCTTAGCGGCTCACGGCGCAATTGGCAACTATTTATACAACCAGTTAAATTCTAACAATGGAGTTTTAAGGGCTTTAAAAAATCCAATAAACTTTATACAAAACGGTGTTCCCGATTTTTACAATACCCGTTTCAGTGGTACTACTACCAACGAATATTTGTCGGACTATTATATTGAAAACGCTTCTTTTTTTAGATTAGACAATATTAACCTTGGCTACAATCTTGGTAAAGTATTAAAAAATAAAGCATCGCTTAGGTTAAACGGTAGTGTGCAAAATGTATTTACCATTACCAATTACTCTGGTTTAGACCCGGAGAATGCCAACAGCAGTGGTACAGATTATACCATTTACCCAAGGCCACGTATTTTTTCATTAGGGGCAAGCCTCGATTTTTAATTTTATAAACTACGATTGATATGAAAAATAAATTTGTAAATAAAATCATGCTGTCAGCGGTTATTGCAATTGTAATAACTTCTTGTGCCAAAAAGCTGGACTTGTTTCCGGTTAATGATTTAACTCCAGAAAAGGCTTATGCCACAGCAGCCGGTTACAAAAGTGTATTGGCAAAAATCTATGGAACACTTTCTATAACAGGTAATTCCGGACCGGCTGGTAACCCGGATATTGGCGGAGGATTAGATGAAGGTTCTCAAGTTGCCTTTATCCGCATGTTATTTAATTGCCAGGAACTACCAACAGACGAAGCAGTAGTTGCCTGGAACGATCAAACCATTAAAGATTTTCATAACCTTAAATGGACGGCTGATGATCCTTTTTTAAAAGGAATCTATGCAAGATGTATTTATAACATTACATTGATAAACGAATACATCAGGGAATCGACTGACGCAAAACTTGCCGAGCGTAATATTAGTGGTGCAGATGCTGCTGAAATTAAAAAATCGAATGCAGAAGCAAAGTTTTTACGTGCTTTCAACTACTGGGTAATGCTTGATCTGTTTGGTAAATCTACCTTTATTACAGAGGCAGATTTAATTGGAACTTTTCAACCCGGAGAAAAAAGCCGCACAGAATTATTTAGCTATATAGAAACAGAATTAAAAGCTGTGGAAACACAATTAGCAAATGTAAAAACCATTGAATACGGCAGGGCCGATCAGGGTGCTGCATGGGCTTTATTAGCAAGGCTATATTTAAATGCAGGTGTTTATACCGGTGCAACAAAATATACAGAAGCCATTACGTACGCTAAAAAAGTAATAGCCGGCGGTTACACTTTATATCCTGATTACCGTAAAGTTTTTATGGCAGATAATGATAAAGCAAAAGATGAATTTATGTTTGCTATTAACTGCGATGGTTTGCGTACACAGGCTTATGGTAACACCACGTTTTTTGTACACTGTGCGGCAGGTGACGACGCAGCCGATTATGGAGTTGGCGGAGGTTGGTATGGCTACCGCACTACAAAAGGACTGGCCGATTTATTTACCGATTTAAGTGGCAATACCGACAAGCGTGCCATGTTTACAACTTCAAAATACGGTACAAGCCCGGCACAAATTGCCATTGGCGATATCAGTAATTTTGATCAGGGTATGCATGTAAATAAATATAGAAATATCCGGGCTGATGGTGGTGCTGTTTCCGATTCGAGAAAAGAATTTTCTGATGTTGATTTTCCGGTATTCCGCCTTTCTGAAATGTATTTAATTTATGCAGAAGCAGTTTTACGTGGTGGTACCGGTGGCGATGCAGCAACTGCATTAACCTATTTAAATTTAATGAGGGCAAGAGCCGGTGCAACAGCATTTGCTTCGTCCGATCTTACACCTTCAGCTACAGGGTTACAAAATATTTTAAATGAAAGAGGAAGAGAATTATATTGGGAAGGCCACCGCCGTACCGATTTGGTACGATATGGTTTATTAACAACAGGTACGTATTTGTGGCCATGGAAAGGGGGAGTAGCTTCGGGTACTTCGGTGGACAGTAAGTACAATATTTTTCCTGTACCCACAACAAACAGAACCACCAATCCTAACCTTACACAAAATGCCGGTTATTAATTTTTAACTGCTAAAATTTTTAAAATGAAAAATATACTAAAACAAATTTTCTTCTTAACCATACTGGTGGCATTTTTTGCATCATGCAAAAAAGATGAAAATAAAAACTATTTCGAAGGTGGTACAGCACCGGTGCTAAAAGCATCTTCTACCACACCATTGGTTTTGTTAATTGCCAATAAAGATAACCAGGCATTAAGTTTTACCTGGACAAATCCCAACTACCAGTTTAATACCGGTCCAAGCTCACAGGATGTTACTTACACTTTGCAGTTTGATACTACAGGTGCAAATTTTACTAACCCTAAGATTGGAGAAAAGTCTATTCCAAAAGAATTGGCCACCGCCATTACAGTAAAGGATTTAAACACTTTATTACTGGGGATGGGTTTATTAGAAAACATGCC
>JAYURK010000168.1:0-9791 GCA_043756235.1 Ferruginibacter sp.
AAAGTAAGCAAACGCAATACAGTATTGGGTCTTTCAAATTATCCACCAATTTTGTCCACAAGTGTTAATATTAAAAAGTTTGTTTGTTCAGTTGTAACAAATATTTTCGTTGGCTTAACAATTACATAACCCACAATAACCACTGTTTAATATATGTCTACCAAAAAACCACCAACTGCCAGGGCACTGCAGTTTAGCCGCCAGTTTACCAAAGAAGGCACAAGCCCATTTGATATGTTTGAATATGATTACCGCACTTCTGTTATTAAAAATCCAACAGGCGAAGTAGTTTTTCAAATGGATAATGTGGAAGTACCGAAACAGTGGAGCCAGATTGCTACAGATATTTTAGCACAAAAATATTTTAGAAAAGCAGGCGTACCACAACCTGATGGTACCACAGGAAGAGAAACAACTGTAAAACAAGTTGCCCACCGCATGGCACATTGCTGGCGGGTATGGGGCGAAAGATATAATTATTTTGCAACCCCCAACGATGCAGAAGTGTTTTATGATGAACTGGTGTATTCTATTTTAAACCAGGCCTGCGTACCTAACAGTCCGCAATGGTTTAACACTGGCTTACACGAAGTGTATGGCATTACCGGCAAACCACAGGGTCATTATTATGTAGATGCTGTTGACGGGCAAT
The DNA here is from genome assembly GCA_043756235.1 of Ferruginibacter sp. Classification (GTDB taxonomy): domain Bacteria; phylum Bacteroidota; class Bacteroidia; order Chitinophagales; family Chitinophagaceae; genus Ferruginibacter. The sequence continues at coordinate 653 of JAYURK010000168.1, forward strand.
TAAAAAAATCGGCTAATGCTTACGAACGGCCGCAACCACATGCCTGTTTTATTTTAAGTGTAAATGATGATTTAGTAAACGAAGGCGGCATCATGGATCTTTGGGTACGTGAAGCAAGAATTTTTAAATATGGCAGCGGTGTAGGTACCAACTTCAGCAGCATCCGTGGCGAAGGCGAAAAATTAAGCGGCGGTGGCACAAGCAGCGGCTTAATGAGTTTTTTAAAAATTGGCGACAGGGCAGCAGGCGCCATTAAAAGCGGTGGCACTACAAGAAGAGCAGCTAAAATGGTTTGCCTGGATTTAGACCATCCTGAAATTGTAGAATTTGTAACCTGGAAAACAAAAGAAGAAGATAAAGTAGCGGCGTTAATTGCTGCAGGTTATTCTAACGATTACGAAGGCGAAGCATACCGTACCGTTAGCGGACAAAACAGTAACAACTCGGTTCGTATTCCCAACGCTTTCTTTAAAGTATTAGATGAAGATGGAGATTGGGAATTAAAAGGCAGAAGCGATGGCCGTGTGATGAGAAAAATAAAAGCAAATGATTTATGGGAAAAAATTAATTATGCAGCATGGCGTTGTGCTGATCCCGGTACTCAATATGATACTACCATTAATGAATGGCATACCTGCCCCGAAGGTGGACCAATAAGAGCAAGTAACCCTTGCAGTGAGTACATGTTTTTAGATAACACCGCTTGTAATTTAGCCAGTGTAAACCTGCGCCAGTTTTTTGAAGAAAGCACCAATACTTTTGATGTAAAAGGATTTGAACACACCTGTCGTTTATGGACAGTAGTTTTAGAAGTATCTGTTTTGATGGCGCAGTTTCCCAGTAAAGAAGTAGCACAATTAAGTTACGATTACCGCACATTAGGTTTGGGTTTTGCAAACCTGGGCAGTATGTTAATGGTAAGCGGTATTGCTTACGATAGCGAAGAAGCAAGAGGTATTGCCGGGGCCATTACCGCAATTATGACGGGTGTTGCATATAGTACTTCTGCAGAGTTAGCCAGCTTTTTGGGAGCATTTGATAAGTACGAAGAAAATAAAACACACATGTTACGTGTAATGCGTAACCACCGTGCTGCTGCATACGATGCACAGGATGCATTTGAAGGCATTGAAATAAAACCTCAGGGCATCAACGCAAAATATTGCCCGGATTATTTATTAAAAGCTGCAACAAAAGCATGGGACGATGCCGTGCAAATGGGAGAAAAGTACGGCTACCGCAATGCACAAACTACTGTAATTGCGCCAACAGGTACAATTGGTTTAGTAATGGATTGCGATACTACAGGTGTAGAACCTGATTTTGCTTTAGTGAAATTTAAAAAATTAAGCGGCGGCGGTTATTTTAAAATCATTAACCAAAGTGTGCCTGCTGCATTGCGTAATTTAAAATACAGCGAAACCGAAATTGAAGAGATTGTAAATTATGCAAAAGGTCATGCATCCTTAAATAACTCGCCTTTCATTAATGCAAAAACATTGATGGAAAAGGGTTTTACTACAGAAGATATTGAAAAGGTAAATAAAGTTTTAGGTGCCGCATTTGAAATTGGTTTTGTATTTAATGTATATACTTTAAGCGAAGATTGTTTGCAGCGCCTTGGTTTTAAACCGGAGCAATACAACGATTTTGGCTGGAGCTTACTGGAAGCTTTAGGTTTTAGTGATGAAGAAATTGATGCAGCAAATATTTATATCTGCGGAACAATGACGGTTGAAGGGGCACCTTATTTAAAAGACGAGCATCTTTCTGTTTTTGATTGTGCTAACAAATGCGGACAAATTGGCCAACGCTTTATTCATGCACATGGCCACATACGCATGATGGGTGCAGCGCAACCTTTTCTTAGCGGGGCTATTTCTAAAACCATCAACCTGCCCAACGAAGCTACACAGGCAGAAATTGCAGATGCATACCGCATGAGCTGGGAGCTGGGTTTAAAAGCGTGTGCGTTATACCGTGATGGCAGTAAATTATCACAGCCACTTAGTAATAAATCTGATAAGAAGAAAAAATTAGACGAAACCATCAGCGAAGAAAATGCAGCATCATTAGCAGCAGATATTTCTACCATGGTAGATATGGGCAAATTAACCATTGATGATTTGCTGGATGAAATGAACAAGCGTGTACAAAGCAGTGCCGATACTACTTTAAAACGCCAGCTGGCCATGATTGTAGAACGCAGGGCATTGCCGGCAAAACGCAGGGGCTTTAATCAAAAAGCAAAAATAAACGGGCAAACTTTATTTTTACGCACCGGCGAATATAATGACGGTACATTAGGAGAAATTTTTATTGATATGGCTAAGGAAGGTGCTACCATGCGTAGTATGCTTAACTGTTTTGCCATTGCTATTTCTATCGGCTTGCAATATGGTGTGCCTTTAGAAGAGTATGTAGAAAAATTTGTGTTCACCCGTTTTGAACCAAGTGGAATGGTAGATCATCCAAATATTAAGTCGGCTACTTCTATTGTTGATTTTATGTTCCGCTCTTTGGCCTACGAATATTTAGGCCGCAACGATTTAGTGCATGTACTGGATAAACCCGAAATACAAAATTTAGGTAACGAACCCTGGGATGAAAATACACCTACCATTGGCGATCGCAAACCCGAATTGAGCGAAGTACGTGTAGTAGGCACTGCAGCACCGCAACCTGCAAAAGCAGCACACCGCACCGCATCGGTACAAAAAGCACACAACCCAATGGACGCCGTAAATGCAGCTGCAAAAAGTATGCAGAGCGATGCACCGGCCTGTAACACCTGCGGCCATATAACTGTACGCAGCGGTACCTGTTACAAATGTTTGAATTGTGGAAATAGTATGGGTTGCAGTTAAGTTGCAATTAAAGAATATCAGGCGCAAAAGAATAACACAAGCACATAAAAAAACCATCAGTGTAACAACTGGTGGTTTTTAAAGAAATTAAAGGGCATAAAAAAATCCCGGCTCGTAACCGGGACTAAAAGAAGAATAATCTTTTCAATTCGATTTTCAAATATAGGATTAGATTCTATTTCTTTCCTTCCCTCTCCAAAAGATTTTCTTCTTTTTTTATCCCCATTATAAATGACTTGTTAAAAAGATACTATTTCTTTTAACGGTATGCCGACATATAAAAAAAATGCAGTGAGGCTGAAACTCACTGCAAAGATTGTGAATGAGAACCCTGAGTAAGGTTCGTTAGAAGGTTTGTCACCTACTCTACTATTCACATTTTGAAAAATTCGGGATAATTAAAAATACATTTCAAAGTCCATCAGACAAAAATGTAAGCCATTTTTTTTCGAAATAAAAATGCTTCGGCCAATATGGTTTATGGGGTCGTTAAGATTTTTCTAAAGGGGAACCTAAAATAAAAATTATGGCAAAAAAGTCAAATCAAGGGAACCAACATGTAGTTCCTCACAATGGACAATGGGCAGTTGTAGGTGCAGGTAATGGTCGAGCCACTGTAGTAGTTAATACACAGCAACAGGCTATCAGTGCTGCAAAACCAATTGCTATCAACCAAGGTGGTGATGTTCTTATCCATAACACTCACGGAAGAATCCGTGAAAGAAATAGTTATGGAAATGACCCTTTTCCTCCTAAAGGCTAAAAATAAAGCCCCACTGTGGGGCTTTATTTTGTAGGATTCAAATTATTATTAATAAACTAAAATTTAAAAAATGAGTTATAAAGATAAAACCTACATCATATTCGATGGAGATAAAGATAGATGGGCATATGCAAATATGAAAGGATGGAAATCACTAGAACATATTGACTTCGATTTTGAAGATGCACATGCAGAATATAGTTTAACCAGCAATGCAAGCGATGAGACTTATATTAAAAGTAAACTAAAAAATCGCTTTAAAAATGCATGTCAAGTTCTTGTGATTATTGGCGAATCAACTAAAAATTTACATAGATATGTAAGATGGGAACTTGAAGTTGCTCAAAGTCTAAATCTTCCAATTATAGCTATTAATCTTAATGGTGATAGGAAGCAAAACATTGACACCTGCCCGCCAATAATTAGAAATACATATGTCGTCCATATTTCTTTCAAAATGAAAATAATAAAATATGCGTTAGATGAATTTCCAGCAGAGTTTAAAAAGAGAATTTCAAACACAGTAATCGGGGGTAGAATTTATCCAGACAGTGTATATAAAACACTAGGATTAAATTAATTTACTTTTCGGAATCGGCTGTAGCTAAAATTATAGGACAATATAAGCACCAAAAAATTATCAGCATAAAAACTGGTGGTTTTTTGTTTTTGTTGAAATTTATGGAGAAGTTTCTTAAACTCCCATCATCGATTGAAAACCCTTACGGCGGTTATGGAACAGATTTCTTTTGAATACAAGTTTTATATTTTCATGGCATCATCGTGGAGTTTACACTGAGGTAACTATCTGTCTCAATCCTTTCAACTCTTTACCATTGCAGAACATTAAATAAAGCGTATTACTAATACTTATTAGTGAATGGACTTAGTTCCGCTAGGGACTTTAGGTGGGTAGAAATATTATATAGTTGAATCAACCGTTCCGTAGGAACGGAAGGTGCTATTCATATTGCAGCTTACAATGTACTCTGTTTCTTTAAAAGTAAATTCAATGATAGTGGTATCTTTATATTCTTTCTAAAATTTGATGACAAATAAATTTTTCTTTTTATGCCGTACAATTGTTAAAGGTGTTGCCATCTTTATACTTCTCCAATTTATTAATCTGTTCTCTGCTGCTCAAACTTATACCGGTTATCATTCTTCGGCTTACGCAGGTGTGTACAGCATTGTAAATAACCCGGCAGATATTTTAAACCATCGTACCCGGGCAGATATAAATCTTGCCGGTGTATCTGCAACCATTGCAAACAATATTTTTACTTTCAAATATAAAAATAGAAACGATGATGCTGCAGGCCTTTCTTATCCTAAGCCCGTAAAAAAAGATGGAAAAGGAAATATTATTGCCGATGCATTTGGCCCATCGACAATGCTGAAGCTTTCAGATAAAAACGCCATTGCCATCAGCACAAGGGCCAGAGTTTTTACCAATGTGCACGGCTTTAGTAATGATATTATCAATTCATTGTTGCCCGATGTGTCATCAGAGTCTTATGTGGGTAGAAGACTTAATCTCACCAACATGTCCGTTAATGCGCATGCATGGAAAGAAGTGGCATTAACCTACAGCCGCCAAATTGCAAATACAGATTTTGGCGTATGGAAGGCAGGGCTTTCGTTAAAGTACCTGGGTGGCGTAGCCGCATTTTCTGCAAGCAGTAATAAGCTCTCGTACATTCACGATTCTATAATTGACCCGGTTAACGGCAAAAAAAGAGATGCTTTGCAAACTGCATTCGGCAATATAAATTTAGTGTACACCAAAACCCTCGATTCATTATCTGATGATGTGGATGACTATCTTTCTTTTAAAAACCCCGGCGCAGGAGTAGATATAGGAGTGAGCTACGAACACCGCGACGAAATGCAGGTGTACGAAACTTTATACGGCGATAAAACTGCCAACTATATCTGGAAAGCCGGAGCAGCAATAACTGATATCGGTTTTATAAAATACAGTAAACAGGAAACAAAAAGTTTTCAAAGCACCTTTAGAGGAAATACCTACACAGTAGATACTTTGATTTTGCCTGCAGATTCAAATGAGGTTTATCAAATTGTAAATTTTTATAACAACCGTTTTAATACCAGCAGCGAATCTTCTTTAATAAAAATGCAATTGCCCACCACGCTGCGTTTATCTTACGACAGGTATTTTAATAAATGGTTGGGGGTGCAGGCACAACTGAATATTCCTCTGGTTTTTTCAAAACTAAATTTTTATACCGGAAACTTTACACCCATTTCGTTTTGCATTACACCAAGGGCAGAAATTACCTGGGCCGGTTTGTATATGCCGTTTAGCTATAATTCCATTTCCGGTTTAAATGTGGGTACAGCTTTACGATTAGGCCCGTTGGTTATTGGCGCTGCATCTTTAATAAATACCAGGATTGCAGGCCGTACAAAAACATTGGATGCCTATGTTATTTTGCGCATTCCTTTTTTTGGTTACAGAGAATATAAAAATAAAATCATCGGCGGGCAAACACAAAAATTAAACAGGAAGCAAAGAAGGGAATTAGATTGCCCCCGTTAAATTATTTAACGTTAGCCTGATTAAAGATTGATAAATTGAATGGTGTATCAGTTTGTGGAAAATATTTTTTAAATTTTTTTTGGAGAATAACAATTACCCAAAGCAGGTGCGGTGAGCTTTTTGCTTTGTAACAATTAATTTAATCAAGATAAATGTTTCAAAAGCCTTTGCCAACTTTGTGCTTATATTTGATACCTGAATTTTTTTAAGCTTATTCTACTTATATGTTGTTACAATATTTTTTTTCGGGTTTATTTTTATTGCTCACCCTCAATGCCACAGCACAAAATAAATCTGTTGTGGTTAGTGGTCCCTGGGCGGGTAATGCCCAGTTACGCAACGCCACCATTTGGGTAGAAGTTACGCCTGAAGTAAAAGCTGTAGCCGTAAAATTTACGGCAGCAACTAATAATACAAATGCCAGCGGGCTGCAAACAGGCACCGTTTTTTATAAAGGTTTATTAGGTAAAGATTTCAACCCCATAAAAATGGAGTTGAATGGTTTAAAAATAAACACAGTTTACAATTATACATTATTAGTAAACGGTAAAGCCGTATCGTTTCCGTATACAACAAAATTTACAACAAAAGATTTGTGGCAATGGCGTAAGCCGGCACCCGACTTTAGTTTTTTAGCAGGCAGTTGTGCCTATTTTAACGAACCCGAATTTGACAGGCCCGGGAAACCCTATGGAGGAGACTCTTCTATATTTGAAACAATGGCCAACACCCCGGCGGCATTTAATATTTGGTTAGGCGATAACTGGTACACAAGAGAGGTTGATTTTTATACCACCTGGGGCATGCAATACCGCCCCAGCCACGACAGGGCAACACCTGTGTTACAAAAATTTATGGCCAGCATGCCACAATATGCTATTTGGGATGATCATGATTACGGGCCGGATAATTCAGGGAAAGATTTTATTTTTAAAAAAGAAAGTCGCAGGATATTTATGGATTATTCTTTAAATCCATCTTATGGCGAAGAAGACAAAGGCATTTATTCTGTAGTAAGTTACAGCGACGTAGATATTTTTTTAACTGATGATCGTTTTTTCCGGTCGCATGAAGATATGCAGGATAGTGTAGCGGGTAAACCTAATACTGCTAAAACTTATTTTGGTACACAGCAAATGGAGTGGTTGAAAAATGCCCTGCTGTTTAGTAAGGCTACTTTTAAAATTATTGCTACAGGCAGCCAGGTTTTAAATACGTACTCTTCGGCAGAATGTATGAAAACCTACAGTGCAGAATATTATGAGCTGCTGAATTTTTTAGCGGAGTATAAAATTAAAGGCGTGTTATTTTTTAGTGGAGACAGGCACCACAGCGAAATCATAAAAATGGAACGGCCGGGTTTACATCCGTTGTACGATGTTACTACTTCACCATTAACCGCAGGTGTAAGTAAAGTACGCGGTAACGAATTAAATAACCCAGCAAGAGAAAAAGGAACATTGGTAGAAGAACAGAATTTTAGTAAGGTAACGGTTAACGGTAAAAAAAATGAACGGGTGCTTACGGTTACATTTACAGGGATAAAAGGAAACCAATTAGCAGTATGGAGTATTAATGAAAAAGAATTGACCACTGCAAAATAAATAAAACACCATTGTAATTATGACATCACAATACTTTACTTATAATAAACCAAAAGTTATACAGGCATTACGCTACCATTTTATTACACGGCGAGAAATAAAAATAATGATGATACTGGTAAATGTTTTTGCTATTGTATCTGCCGGTTTATTTTTTTTTAAAAGAGTTTCTCCAAAAGCTTTTTTAATCAGTTCGGTATTATGGTTTGTGCTGATGATTATTTTTTGGTTTTTATTACCTCAGCTGGTGTATAAAAAAGCACCCACTTTTCAGGATAAAATGCAGGCCATATTAACTGCCGATGAATTCAGGATTGAAAATGACCGTGGCGGAAGAAGCTGGCCCTGGGCCGATTTTAGCACCTGGATGGAAAGCCCTCATTTTTTTCATTTGTATTTCAACAGCCGTTCTTTTTTTATTGTACCTAAAGATGCTTTTGCTGATGATGATGTACATGAAGCAAGAAAAATATTTAAAGCAAAAATAGTTAAATGACTACTGACGACAGGCCACTGACAACCCATCTTTTCTGTTGTCCATTGTCTGTTGCCCGTTGTCTCTTATAACCTTTTCTCCATTACATGGTGCGGCACATTTACTTCTACAAACTCGTTGCCTTTAACTTTAAAATCAAATTTTTCGTAAAATCCAATAGCAGTATCTCGGGCATGCATCATTAATTTTTTAAAGCCTTTATCCCTGGCTACATTTTCTGCAAAACTCATAATACTGGCACCAATACCTTTTCCCTGTAAATTATTTTGCACGGCCATCTGCCTTAACTTAACCGTAGCATTATCTACTTTGGTAAGCAGGCAGCAGGCCAAAATTTTATCTTCATCAAAAGCGCCAATTAAAATATCTTCCTTTTCTTTAGCCAGTTCATCTGCAGAAAAATTAAGGCCCAAAGGTTTGCGCAAAATTTCCATACGCAAATCAATCATCTGCTGGTATTCTTTTGAACCGTGGTCTATTTGTTTTAAGGCCATAACAGTTTTGTTTTAATAAAGTATATCAGCTTAATGCCGGTGTAACCAATACAATATACTATTTTTTTTATTATCCCGATATATGATTATGCAGCGCCATATATTATTAAATAATCAATTTTTTTTCTGTTAGTTAAAATAAATTTTTCATTTTCTGGCCCCGCCAAAATGTAAAATTTTACGCATAAAAAAATACTGCAAATTAATTTGGTCATTCTTAATGAAGCTACAGCCAATCCCTTATTTTTGTTGTGATTTATATTTCTTTGTAATTATTGCAAAATGTATATTTTTGCAGCCAGACAAACTAAATTTTAAAATTATGTCAGACATTGCAACAAGGGTGAACAAA
>JAYURK010000169.1:0-30873 GCA_043756235.1 Ferruginibacter sp.
TTCAAGTGTGCCGAAATAAGTTTGATGCCGGTTGTAACCTTGTATATATTGCATAGCTTTTTATTGCAAAAACCATACAGGCTTTGTTCTAATTAACATTGTGTGTATATTTAACCAGCGGGAGGTTTTTTCACAAACTCCCGTTATGCACAATGCTATGACGACACCCTACAATGAATTTTAAAGTTTTCACATATCGACTCTTCGGCTTCAAGACAATTGACGAACTTTTCCAGGAAATGAAAGATGGGAAAAGACAAACCATTGAGGGAAAGACTTTAGAAAATGCCAGAAAACTTACACAAGCATTAATGCCCAAAGGAATTTTTTATCCAAAAGGTGGAAAAGTTTTTGAAGCCACACAAGATGTTCGAATTAGCTACTTGACACATTTTATGGCACCATATACAGGAGGTGAAAAAACAAAATTGTTGAATGGCGAAAGAGTAATTGTTAGCAAACCAAATCAAATTAAACAGTTGAGTTATTCCTGTTATCCAATCAATGCAACCGAAATTGAAAACCGAATTATACCGCTTTCAGACAAAGACGACCCAGCTTATGACGGCTTTAGTTTATCCATTGACACTAAATTAATAAACAGCCATTTCAAACAAATAGAATTAATGCCAATAAATTTCATCTCAGGTGACGCAACAAATCCTAAGGACAACAAAATAAAAATCATTGTTCATATCTGTAACGATGTTGGTGGTTGGGGCAAAGGTTTTGTAATGGCAATTTCTAAACGGTGGAAACAACCTGAACTTGAGTATAGAAAGTGGTATAAAAAGCAAGAAGTTGAACAAACTGACACTATTCTTTTTGAACGACTTGAAAGCAGAGACAAATACTCAAACGAAAAGAAGTTTGAATTAGGTAATGTGCAATTTGTAAAAGTGACTGACGACATTTGGGTTGCAAATATGATAGCTCAAAGAGACATAAGACCAAATGAAGACGGAATTCCGCCAATTCGCTACACTTATGTTTCAGAATGTTTGGAACGAGTTAGACAATTTGCAATACGAAAAAATGCAAGTGTTCATATGCCAAGAATCGGTTGTGGGCTTGCAGGTGGACAATGGACAGAAATTGAAGAACTCATAAACAAAAATTTAATTGCACACGAAATTGAAACGACCGTTTACGACTTTGAATAGCAGATCGAGAAGAAGCACTGTGCATAACATTGGGTTACTATGTACCTTAGTTGGAGTTGAGAAGCGGTTAGTATCGTAGTAGATTATTAAATTTCTTTTGAAAGAGAAAGGATGAATTTTTTCAACCTTTCCCCTTCGCCAGATTTTTTTTCCATTTCAAATTTAATATTTTTTTTAAATCAACACATCCAGCATCCTATGAGTAGTCAAATATCTTTTGTCCGCAGGGCACTGTGTGCAGCTTAGTCCCGATAGCTATCGGGAGTGGCTGCTTATCCGCTACAGTTCCCGGTTTTGATTGTTTGATTTTTTATCCCGCCACTGGCCGGGTAAAACAGGTGCTACAGCCTTTGCGGAGAAAATATCCTGCAATTTTGATTAGTGTTTGCAATAACAACTTTTGTTTAGTAGTCATCCTGTTGGTTTTTGGTTGATGTGATAAATAAAAATTGGCGATTAAACGAAACGTAGAAAAGCACTACGCCTAACATTGATGTCGAAAACCAATCAAGCTTTGTTCTAATAAACATTGTGTGTATATTTAACCGGCGAGAGGTTTTTTTACAAACTTACGTTGTACGTCACCCTATTTAACATCCTGCAAACATTTCAAACCAGATAATGAAAATGATTTATGTTTTAACCGGACTTGTTATTATCGCTGGTGCAATTATTTATTTAGCCAGTTGCAATACTAAAACAAGCAACACTTCACCTGACAACTCTCAAACCCAACAAAGCGACCCAGTCAAAAATACAAAGCCGGTTGACAACCCGTACAACGACTTGCGACAATTGGCATTTAATGCTACAACGGAGCAAGCCCAACTTGCAAAAACGACAGCCCCCAATAAAGTTTATGGTGTAATTATGGATTGGGACCTGCCTGAAGGGATTGCTACACTTGTATCATTTGAAACAGGAGAAGCAAGTATGTATTATAGTAGTGGCGGTGGTATTATTGGTGGTGGCGGACACGAGAATGTAAAAAAATCAGTAACTGAATTTATATTGTTGGCACAGTCCTACCTTGACAAAACATTTAATACCGATACAACTTTACTTCCAGACAAAGATTGTGTAAAATTTTATTTATTGACTCCTAAAGGAAAATTTGTTGCTCAGGATTCAATGGCAAATATTATAAACGAATCTTCACCATGGCTCCCATTTTTCGAAGAAGGAAACAAAGTAATTTCAGCGTTAATAATATCAAAAGAAAAAAAATAGTTGGTAGTGCGACAGAGAATGCCTTCAGCAATTATCAGATTTTGTAAAATTGAAACTCAGCACCGAACAACTATCGGCATGTATATCCCAGCTTTATAATCCGGCGGATGTGACTCTGCCGGTAGTAGTTCTAAATCCCGTTTTTAGTTATAAATTTAGCTTGAGCCACATAATATTGAACAGCATGCTAATTGAAAAATATAATCCTAATTGGACTAAAGATTTTACGGATATTAAGCGTGAAATAGAAAATGGGCTACACGGACTTAACTTCAGTATTGAACACGTTGGAAGTACAGCTGTGCCAAATTTGGATTCAAAACCCATAATTGATATTGATATTATTTATCAAAAAAAATCAGATTTCGAAAAAATAAAATTGGGGCTTTTAAAAACAGGATATTATCATAATGGAAATCAGGGAATAGCCGAACGGGATGTTTTTAAAAGAAATGGGAAATTTACAAATAAAATATTAGACAGCGTAAAGCATCATCTTTATGTTTGCCCAATTGAAAGTAAAGCATTGGAAAGGCATATATTATCCCGGGATTTTTTGAGAAAAAATGATTGGGCCAGGTTAAAATATCAGCAACTAAAATATGAATTGGCTGAGAATGCCAATCAGGATAAAAAAATATATGCTTCACTAAAAGAACTTAATGCTAATGATTTTATTGACTTAATTATAGAAAAGGAAAAACAAACTTATAATATCCGTAAATGAAATATCAACTTAATAAAAAAGAAATGATCACGTTTGTAAGCTTGCTCAAATAACTCAAGGCCCACTGGGCTGCACCAAATTGGTATCAAACGAGTATATTACGTATAGAGTGTGCAGTAATAAATTATTCATTTCTCCAAAAAGTAAAACCATAAAATAAATAAATCGCCTTTCTTAATTATCTTACCATAAATAAAAAATAAAATGGCTGAAAAAAAATCAAAACTGGTTGAAATAAAAACAAAACCAACCGCTGCAAGTGTGGAGGATTTTATAAATGCCATTGCAGGTGAACAAAAGCGTAAGGACAGTTTTGTACTTTTAGAAATGATGAAAGCAGCATCTGGCGAAGCACCGGTATTATGGAGCAGCGCCATTATTGGTTTTGGCACTAAAAGATATAAAAGTCCGGCTACCGGCAGGGAGGTTGATTGGCTGCGGATAGGTTTTTCGCCACGTAAAGCAAATCTTTCATTGTACATAAGCGTAGGAATAAAAGAACATGCAGCTGCACTGGAAAAACTGGGCAAGCATAAAACTGGTGTGGGTTGCCTGTACATTAATAAGCTGGAAGATATTGATTTGAAAGTGCTGAAAGAAATGATACACACTTCACTAAAAAAATAACGTCTTGTATATAATCAGCAAAAACAAAACTTTCTTCTTAAAAAATTTGTGGAATACTATTTAACAAACTGCATCAGTACCTGTGCAATTTTGAAAGAGTTTATAAAATAAATTGTCAACCCGCTTACCAAAATAATAACCACACATTTTTTTACAAAGATTATTGTACCGATAACTGTTTAAGTTTTTTCATATTCTCTTTATCGCCATCTGCAATACTTATGGCATATCCACCACCCGGTGCACAAAATTGCGACAGGCGGGATTTGCTGGTAACTATTACTTTGCGTATGATGTAAGCCTGCGGGTTAGTTTTGTAATGAGCATTAGTTGCATCTGCATAAATGGTAGCTACATATTTTTTGCCGGGTTGTAAAAAATCAAAAGAGATTAAAGACGTACGGCTGGCTTCACCGTTTACACTGCCTGCAAACCATTTGCCGCTACCCTTTGCTTTACGGGCCACGGTAATATAATAACCGGGCTCTGCTTCCAGGTATTTGCTTTCGTCCCAATCTACTGCCACATCTTTTATAAACTGAAAAGCATCAGGAAAACGATCATAATTTTCCGGCAGGTCGGCAGCCATTTGTAATGGGCTGTACATGGTTAAATATAAAGCCAGTTGATTGGCAATTGTGCTGTTTACATGCGAATTATTTTTAGGATTAATCTTACTGATATCCATTTCAAAAATACCCGGCGTGTAATCCATGGGGCCGCCCACTAATCTTGTAAAAGGTAATACCGTTACATGGTTAGGTTTAGAACCACCAAAGGCCTGGTACTCGGTGCCCCTTGCGGCTTCGTTGCCAATAAGGTTGGGCCAGGTACGGGCAATACCAGTTGGCCTAACGGCCTCGTGTGCGTTAACCATAATTTTATACTGCGCCGCTTTTTCAATAGCGTACTGATAATGGTTTATTATTGGTTGGCTGTAATGATTTTCGCCTGCCGGCACAATGTTGCCCACATAGCCGCTCTTTACGGCATCGTAACCATTTGCCTTCATAAATTTGTAAGCAGTATCCATATGTCTTTCGTAATTACGGGTTGCACCGGAAGTTTCGTGGTGCATCATCATTTTTATGCCTTTAGATTTTGCGTAAGCGTAAATTTCTTTTACATCAAAATCGGGATAGGGTGTTACAAAATCAAAAACAAATTCTTTATTGTTTCCATACCAATCTTCCCAACCCTGGTTCCACCCTTCTACCAGCACCGCATCAAAGCCATGCAGTGCCGCATAGTCGATATACTTTTTTACATTGGCCGTGTAGGCACCATGTATACCATTTGGTGTTGCTTTGTTGTAATCGGTTAAGCCTAATTGTATAGAAGGATAGTCAGCAGTATAAGCCCATGAACTTTTTCCTGTTATCATTTGCCACCAAACCCCAATATATTTTGTGGGTTTTATCCAACTGGTTTCCGCTATTTTAGAAGGTTCGTTTAAATTATAAGTTATTTTGCTGGATAAAATATCACGGGCATCATCGCTTACTATAATAGTACGCCATGGCGAAACTGATGGCGATTGTATATACCCTTTATCGCCTACGGCATCTGGTGTTAACCAAGATTTAAAAACCATATTGACTGTATCATAATCTAAGTGCATGCAGGCATAATTAAGTAAAGCCGCCTCGTGCAGGTTGATGTATAACCCATCGGTGGTTTTCATCATCAATGAAGTTTGTACTGCTGAAGTTGAAAAAGTAGTTTGAGATACATTAGCCGTTACAGATTTTGTAAGCAACCCTTTTATTTCGGAAAGTTTAGATTGGGTATAATCGTATTCCTGTGTATCATAATCTCCGGCAATCCAAAAAGCGGTGTGATCGCCATCCATGGCAAATTGTGTACGCTCTTCTTTAATTATAAAATAAGTAAGATTTTTTTGCTCTGGAAATTCGTAACGAAAACCAAGGCCATCATTAAATAACCTGAACCTTACTATCAGCTGGCGGTTGGTTTCTTTTTGATGGAGTGTAACGGCCAGTTCGTTGTAATTATTTCTGATAACATTTACTTCGCCCCAAACGGGTTTCCAGGTTTCATCAAACGAAATTGCCTTTGTATCTGTAATAATAAAATCATTCAACAAAGATTTTTTATCCTTCTTTAATTCCAGCCCCAGCAAACTGCGCCTTATAATTGTTTTAGATTTATAAGTAAGATCGTATGATGGCGCACCATCGGCCTGCAGCAAAAAATTCATTGTCAACCTGCCATCAGGCGATTTTAAAACCTGTGCATTTGCTGCGGTAACTAAACATAACCCGATGCAGGCAATTAAAATAAATTTCATAAATATAAAATTGAATGGATTTTTTAAATTCAGCAGCTAAAATTAAGCATGTTCTGCTTTACTTTTTTAAACGTAATAATTTTTAAAATGTACGTGCAACAAAAAGCCCCAACTTTTTGTTGGGGCTTTTTAAAAATTTATGCTCTTTGTTTTACCGGAGCTTTTTTCTTTACTTTTTTAAGTGCGGCTTCAATTTCTTTACTCAGGTTTTCGAAAGACCCTTTGCCAGTTACCTGCTCGCCATTTACAAAAAATGCAGGAATTTCTTTTACGCCTTTGTTAACACCATCCTGGTAATCGTTGCGAATTTGCCAGCCATAGGTAGAGTTAATTAATTCATCTAAAAAATGCTTGTTAACCACACCTGCTTCTTTAGAATATAATTTTAAACTGGTAGTACCTAACTGGCGGCGGTTTTCAAAAAGGATGTTGTGCATTTCCCAAAACTTACCCATTTGGCCTGCGGCTAAAGAAGCTTCTGCAGCCTTCATAGAGCGCTGGTGAATTTTTGTTAATGGAAAGTGACGGAAATTAAATTTAATTCTGCCTTCAAATTCATCTAACAATTTTTTTACTACTTCGTTTGCTTTAGCACATTCTTCGCTTTCATAATCTCCAAACTGTGTTAAGGTTACTGCTGCTTCGGGATTACCTACAAATATGTCTTTACTCGGGATGATTTCCACCACCTCTTTTACTTTCATTGCCATAATTTATCTTTTTGTCTTTTTACGATTGCTGAAAAGCAACAGTGTGTTTTATTAATCTTTTATTATTTTTTTGTGCCGGCATGTTCGGGTTCGTTCACATCGTTTCTAAAAACCACTGTACCATCAAATACATCTACCAAAACAGGTTTTGATTTATCTATACTGGCCGATAGGATTTTTTTACTTAACTGGTTTACAATTTCTTTTTGGATAAGTCTTTTTAAAGGCCTTGCTCCAAATTGCGGATCGTACCCGTTTTCGGCCAAATAATCCAGTGCATAATCGCTGAACTGTAAATTGATACCACTTTGTGCCACCAGCTGCTTTAAATTATCCAGCTGAATTTTAATGATCCCTTTAATTTCTTTTTTCATTAAAGGCTGAAACATGATAACCTCGTCGATACGGTTTAAAAACTCCGGACGGATGGTTTGTTTTAATAACACCATAACTTCCTCCTTTGTTTTTTCCACTACTTCTTCCTTGTTCTTTTCCGTAACATTTTCAAAGTTGTCCTGAATAACCTGGCTACCCATATTACTCGTCATTATGATGATGGTATTTTTAAAATTTACTATACGACCCTTGTTGTCGGTAAGCCTTCCATCGTCCAATACTTGCAAAAGTACATTAAAAACGTCAGGATTTGCCTTTTCAATCTCATCTAATAGTACAACACTGTAAGGTTTACGCCTTACTGCCTCTGTTAACTGGCCGCCTTCATCATATCCAACATAGCCGGGAGGCGCCCCAACAAGCCGGCTTACGGAGTGTTTTTCCTGGTATTCACTCATATCAATCCGGGTCATCATGGCATCATCATCAAACAAATAATCGGCTAAAGCTTTGGCCAGCTCTGTTTTACCAACCCCTGTTGTACCCAAAAAAATAAAAGACCCAATGGGTTTTTTAGGATCCTGCAAACCCGCCCTGCTGCGGCGTATGGCATCGGATACTGCCTCAATGGCCTCATCCTGCCCCACTACCCTCTTGTGCAATTCATCTTCCAGCAATAATAATTTTTCTCTTTCGCTTTGCAACATTTTGGTTACAGGTATGCCAGTGGCTTTTGCAACATTTTCGGCTATATCTTCCGCATCAACCTCTTCCTTCAGCATTCGTTTTTCACTACTTGTATCCAGCTCTTTAGTTAAATCTTCTGCAATTTTTTCCTGCTCCTGCACTTTGCCATACCTTATCTCGGCCACCCGGCCATAATCGCCTTCTCTTTCTGCTTTTTCGGCCGAAAGTTTTAATTGTTCAATTTCAGCCTTTGCATTTTGAATTTTCTCTACAATTTCTTTTTCCTGCTGCCACTTAGCTTTGTAAGTATCTCTTTCTACCGAGAGGTTTGCAATTTCGGTATTCAGCTCTTTTAATTTAACCGCATCATCTTCTCTTTTTATTGCTTCCCTTTCTATTTCTAACTGCCTAATTTGCCTCTCTAATTTATCCAGCTCTTCGGGCATACTGTTCATTTCCAAACGGAGTTTGGCCGCACTTTCATCAATAAGGTCGATAGCTTTGTCGGGCAAAAACCTGTCGGTAATATAACGGTGAGAAAGTTCAACTGCTGCAATTATAGCCTCATCTTTTATACGCACATGATGATAAGTTTCGTACCGGTCTTTTAATCCCCTGAGTATCGAAACCGCATCTTCCACTGAGGGCTCATCAATCATTACTTTTTGAAAACGGCGTTCCAGGGCTTTATCTTTTTCAAAAAATTTCTGGTACTCATTTAGGGTTGTTGCGCCAATAGCCCTTAACTCTCCCCTTGCCAAAGCCGGTTTTAAAATGTTGGCAGCATCCATAGCGCCATCGCCGCCGCCTGCACCAACCAGCGTGTGTATCTCATCAATAAATAAAATAATTTCTCCCTCGCTGCTGCTCACTTCTTTTACCACACTTTTTAATCTTTCTTCAAACTCCCCTTTATATTTTGCCCCGGCAATTAATTGCCCCATATCCAAAGCAAAAATGATTTTACTTTTTAAATTTTCAGGTACATCGCCATTTACAATACGCATAGCTAACCCTTCGGCAATGGCTGTTTTGCCCACACCCGGTTCTCCCACTAAAATGGGATTATTTTTACTTCTCCGGGATAAAATGTGCAAGGTTCTTCTAATTTCTTCATCCCTGCCAATAACAGGATCAAGCTTTCCCTTTCCCGCCATTTCAATTAAATTTTTTGCATACTTGTTTAGGGCATTAAACTGCGTTTCGCTGGTTTGAGAAGAAACGGTAGAACCTTTTTTTAGTTCTTTAGTTGCCGCCACCAAACCTTTTTCGGTAAGGCCGGCATCTTTTAAAATTTTTGAAGTATTATCATTTTGTTGGAGTAAAGCAATTAATAAATGCTCCGGCGCCACAAATTCGTCGTTAAACTGTTTTAAAATATTGGAGGAGCGCAGCAACACGTTATTCATATCCCTGCTTACATTTTGAGCAGGCTCTCCACCAGAACTTTTAGGCAGTTTTTTTAAACTCTCCTCCAACTTTGTTTCTACAAAGTTGATGTTAACGTTATTCTTTTTTAATAAAAATTCAATGGCCGAATCTGTATCATCTAAAAGCGATTGTAATAAATGTTCAGTTTCTATACTGGTGTTATTATTATTAAAAGCCAGTTGTTGTGCATGCTGTATACGCTCCTGCGATTTTATCGTTAAATTTTGTACACTCATAGTTTTCTGATTTATCTATAGTCATCAAATAATACTCCAAGAAAAAATGCAGTTATTATGGCATACAAATTTCATTTGAACTGCCGCATACGCATGCTGAGCAAGACTTTACTGCAATTGTAACATACAACAGGCTTTACATTGAATATGAGTTACCGCCTGATTAACCCAGAAAATTAATCAGAACAGTTATATAAACCCGATGAAGTTTCAAATAAGTTTTACCTTATTTTTGCGCCAGCTTAAACCAGATAATGCAGAAAATAGTGCTCCTGATTTTGCTTACAGGTAATTTTCTGTACTCATCTTCACAAAATAAAAAAAAATTATTGCAGGGTATGTACCTGCAATGGGGTTATAATACCGAATGGTATACTAACAGTACTATCCATTTTAAGGATGTAGTAGATGGCGTTAACCATGATTTTACCATTTACAAAGCAAAAGCCCACGACAGGCACGACCTTGATGCCATTATAAAAAAACCAATTGAGGTCAGCATTCCGCAGTACAATTACCGCATTGGTTTTTATTTAAATAGTGACCATACCAAAGCCATTGAAATTAATTACGATCATACCAAGTATATCATTTATAATAATCAATTACTGCGGGCAAAGGGAACTATCGGTGGAAATTACTTTGATAAAGACACTTCATTTACTAAGCAACAGGTGCACTTAGAACATACCAATGGCGCCAACTTTTACCAGGTAAATTATGTGCGGCAGTATAATTTAAAATATAAAGGATCAAGACCCTTATTTACTGCCTTATGGAAAGCCGGCGCAGGTGTTTTAATTCCTAAAACAGATGTAACGCTTAGTGGTAAACGTGTAGATAATAAATTTCATGTGGCTGGTTATTGCTTTGGTGCCGAGGGCGGTGGCCGTTGGTATTTTGCAAAAAAATGGTTTTTAGAGGGCACGGCTAAAACTGGTTTTGCTAATTATACTAACTCTCTTGCGGCGGGTGGCGGCAAGGTTAAGCATAATTTTGGTTATATAGAATTGATTGGTACGGTTGGGTATGATATTAAATTTTAAAGCCCCTAACCCCCAAAGGTTATTACAGGTTTTAAAAACAATTTTATTATCTATTGAAATAGTTTACCCAAAGTAAAAAACTGTTTGTAAGGCCTTGCAGAATGTTGCAGGGCTTTTGTATTTTTATAGAAATAGTACAGCACCATGCAACATAAAAAACCAAAACTTGCACCAAAACTTATTTTTTACCAAAGGTTGTGGAAAAATGTGTTTGTTGGTTTTGGCATTATGCTAATTTGTTTATTAACAGGCATAATAGGTTATAAAAATACGATACCCGAATTTGACTGGTACGATAGTATTTTAAACGCATCAATGATACTGAGTGGTATGGGACCGATGATTGATACAAAAATTATATTAACCCCCGGCGCAAAATTATTTGCTTCGGCTTATGCCTTGTTTAGTGGAGTGGCATTTATAAGCACTATTGGTATTTTAATTGCTCCCATTGCACACCGTTTTTTTCACCGCCTGCATTTAGAAGATACTAACCCCGAATAATGAGTACTGCAGAAAAAAATACCAGGCTTATAAAAACTTATGCAACTGATTTAGGTTTTGATTTTTGCGGTATTGCAAAAGCTGTACGTTTAGATGATGATGCCCGGAGGTTGGAGGAATGGCTGGGTAAAAATTTTAATGGCAGCATGCAATACATGGAAAATTACTTTGACTTAAGAGTTGATCCTTCCAAATTAGTACCCGGTGCAAAATCTGTTATTACATTATTGCTCAATTATTTTCCGGCGCAGCAACAAAATAGTGATGCCCCAAAAATTGCCAAATACGCTTTTGGAAATGATTATCATGAAGTGATACGCAGTAAATTGAAGCTCCTGCTTCAATACATTAAAACGAATATTGGCGAAATTAATGGCCGCGGTTTTGTGGATAGTGCCCCGGTGCTGGAAAGAACCTGGGCACAAAAAAGCGGACTGGGCTGGGTAGGTAAAAATGGTAATTTAATTAACAAACAATCAGGCTCGTTTTTTTTTATTGCTACCTTAATAACAGATTTGGAATTGTTATACGATGATGCTTTTGCGAAAGATTACTGTGGCAGCTGCACAAAATGTATAGACCATTGCCCTACTGAAGCTATACTACCCGATAAGGTTATTGATGGCAGTAAATGTATTTCGTATTTTACTATTGAATTAAAAGATGCATTGATACCGGATAAAATGAAAGGCCAATTTGATAACTGGATGTTTGGCTGCGATGTTTGCCAGGATGTATGCCCCTGGAACCGTTTTAGTAAACCAAACAATGAAATCAATTTTACACCGCTGCCACAAATTTTAAACTTTACTAAAAACGATTGGGAAGCATTAACAGCAGAAAGTTTTAAAATAATTTTTAAAAACTCGCCCTTAAAACGCAGTAAGTTTGATGGGGTGAAAAGAAATTTAAAGTTTATACAATCTTAAAACTGGTAACCCAATCTAAAAACAATCCGGCTGAATTTATGTTTCGTTACTGCAGCATACGGAAAACCTGCATCCGTTGATTCTTCTGTTTCCATAATACTCTTTACGCAATTACCCATACTAAAAAAAATACCACTCTTTTTTGCTATTTTTATTTTATAACCAATGCCTGCATCAACGTAAAAACCGCCTTTTGTTTCAACAGTTGAAAAAAAACCCGCAATTTTTTTATGCTTTGCTACAATATTTTTTCCTGCATTTGCATACAAAAACAAACTGTTAGTTTTTAAAGTTATTTCTCTTTTTACCGCAACAAATAAGGGCAGCGTTTCTCTATAATACATATCTATGGCTAAGCCTGCACCTGCAAACCATTTTTTATAAGCAATGCCATTTTCGGTTTGCGCAGTAAATGACACGGGCAATTTACCCGCCATAAAACCTACCGAATTATATGAATCAAAAACTACTGTCCACTTTTTTTGAGCAGTACTGTTAATAACCATTAGAAAATATACGGTTGTTAAAAATAAATATTTTATCATTTTAATTTTGCACAGCAATTTTAGAAAGTAATTTAATATCAGCAGCATTGGTATAATCATATTGATACAACCCATCTTTTGCAACTACCAAAGCAATATTATTATACGCTATTACATCATTAGCCTCGGCAATTAAAAATTGCTTCATCAATACAATTGAATTAGGATTGGTGGCATTAAATACTTTTAGGCCATCTTTACCATCGCAAATAAATAACAGCGGGCCATCTTTACTTAAGCCCCTTGGGCTGGTTAAAGGATAAGATTTTATTAATTGCGGCGAGTGAATGTTGGTGATATTTAAAATATCTAACTGGTTGGTAAAACCTGTACATCTGGTGCCGGAGTGTAAAGTAACATAAGCAAAATTATCATCGGCAATTACAGGGTCGCAGGTACGCACATGATTAAACGATCCCAGCTTTACCGGGTTGATGGGATTTTGTACACCATAAATAAACATACCGGTGTTTGACCCAATAAATAATTTGTCTTTAAAAGGAAATACGGTTTCTATGCCCCATCCTAAATGTATTGCATTTACAACAAAGGGATTTGCATTTGCTGCAACATTTACAACACGTAAAGAATCGTTGGACACGGAATACATATAATCATTGAGTAAAGCAAACCTTGCCAGGGAGCCACTGATACCTACGGGTGAACCTCCGGATTTGAAAGTGGACATTCCGGCATCGGCAGTATTAAATAATACGCCACCTCCCCGCCAGGCAGACTGGCTATCACCATTACAATTGATCGCAACAGTTTCTGTTTTTTTAACCCAATCGTAAATCACTTTAGTAGAGTCTGCATTAAACCCATAATAAAACCTTTCGGGAAAAACATTGTTTACAAATTTTGTTACCGAAATATTTAATGGGTTGCTGATATCCATTGCTACAAGATCAGTATAAAAATCTGCATACATAATGTTACCCTTAACCGCAATATCAACATTGCCGGGTATATCTATAAAAGCAATATTTTTAGGATTTGCAGCATTTGTATTATCAATGATATGGATGCCTTTGTTTAGCTCGTTTAAAAAAATGTAATTACCTTTTATATAAATTTTGCCGGGGTTAATTACCGCTTTAGGCACATTGCTTTTAATATTAGCCTTTACTTCGGCTGTGGTTTTGTAAACCGGTTGAAAATAAGAGTAGGTATATGTTTTATTGCAGGTATCTTTTACACAACCCTGCTGTAACAATAAAAATGCTGTACAAAAAACTACACCTAATATTTTGCTGATAATATTTTTCATAATTAATTATTTTAAAAGTTGACAATGCATTGTAAACTACCGTTGCATTTTAATAAATTATTTTTTAAGTGGAATTTTTAAATACAATAAAGAATTTACTAAATGCTGATTACCAAATGGCTTTTTTGTTACTGATCCTAAACCATAATTAAAATGATAGCCAATTGAAAAAGGTAGTCTTGATTTTTGCGAAAGATTAATGCCTGCCCCAAAATTAAAAGAAAATAATAAATTATTAAACACTTCTTTACCGGTAAAATAAACTGAAGCATTACTATTATACACTAACGCATTGGAATACACCAAATAAGCCAGCGAAGGCCCGGTTTCCAGGTAAACAGAAGATTTTTTCAAGGGCTTATATTGAAACAAAAATGGCACCTCCACCAAATGAAATTTATTTTTATAGCTGGCGATATTGCCGGTTTTGTAAAAGTAATTAGCCGCTATACTTTTATTTACGTCATAATTATATCTGGCCGAAGAATCGACCCGGTTACCAATTTTTATATTATTGCTTTGATACAAATAATTTATCCCGGTATTGAATTTCCATTTATTACTAATTGTTTTTTGTGCATACACACCAAACTTGTATCCCCCGCTTTTTGATGGATTGGCTGGCTGCATCCTTGCCTGGGGGTTGGGTGGAGGAGCTGAAATTGCATTTGCATTTGCATCAAAAAAAACGGGATCTTTACTAAACAAGCTGGTTGTAACCGTAGCAATTCCTGCCGCTGCAGTAATACCATACTCCCACTTTAAGCTGGGTTTCTTCTTTTCGGATTTATTAAATGGTGCAACAAGTGAGGTGTCTTTTTTTAATTCCGTTATTGCAGCAGGTTCAGCTATTTTAGTTATTGGCACTTCTATTTCATTTTTTAAAAATTGGTTTGATAATGATGAAGTATCGGGAGGTGCTGTATTTATTGCAGCTGTGCTGCTAACCACTTCGGCGGGCTGTTTTGCAATATCTTCTTCTTCATTTGCTAAAGCAGGTACTGAATTTTTTATCGAAATATTTATTTTGCTTTTTGTTTTTGTATGAATAGTATTTTTTGGTGCTACATCTTCTTGCTGTTCATTATAAAAACTATTTGCGTTAGCCTGTTTAATTTTTATTTTAAAAGATGATGAGTTTAAATTTTGTTTTTTATTATGGTGAGATACAGTATTCAGCGGGTTATTTTTTAATGCAGCAACAGTATCGCTTACAGTTTTTTCTTTACCCGGAGTAATTAAATTTTGCAAATCATTTTTCTTGGTGATATTATTATCCGCAATATTTTTTTTGCCATCTTTTTTATACTGATTTATAAACAAAAAAGAACCTGCTGCCAAACCGGCAAACAATAACAGAAAAATAATCCAGCGGCGCTTTTTTTCTTTTGGTAATGCTGCTTCCACTTTTTGCCATACCGCATCATCCGGAGCAAATTTTAGCTCCTCCATTTTTTGCTGTACCGTTTTTTCAAATTCACTATTTTGCATACGACTGCATTTTATTATCTGAATAATATTTTTTTACCCATGTTATCATCAGTGCCCTTGCCCTTGCATACTGGCTTCGGGAAGTGCCATCGGTAATACCCAAGAGTTTCCCAATTTCTACATGCGAATAGCCTTCTACGGCATGTAAATTAAAAATGGTTTGGTAACCCGAGGGTAATTGCTGAATTAAAGAAGCCAGTTCTTTGGTGTTTAGTTTTATTTCGGGGTTTTCGTCTGTAACCGGGTGCATATCCAATTTTTCAAAAGCAAGGTCATGTTGGTATTTGGCATTTCTTTTTAAATAATTTAGGGCTGTAGTTATCATTACCCTTCTTATCCAGGCACCCAGTTCGCCATCAAACCTGTATTGGTGCAAATTTTTAAATACCCTTATAAATCCTTCCTGCAATACATCTTCCGCATCGGCCAGTGATTTTGTATAACGATAGCAAACCCCCAGCATTACTTCGGCATACCGGTTGTACAGTTGCTGTTGCGATGCCCGGTTATTTTTTAAACATTCTTTTACCAGCAGTTGATCTTGCTCCATGTAAACATATTCAGTAAGTTGACAATTGATTATTGCCTACCGTTGCATTAGCAAAATAAAAAGCCCCGTGTACATTTTTGTAAACGGGGCTGCTATTGAGGAGATATATTTTTAAATTGCCGGATCAGCCGGTGTATTTGTATTATTATCCCTTTCAGTAAATGGATAAGGGTAAAAAGTCCGGTTTCTTTCCTCTGTTGTTGAATTTGGAGCCGGACGGGCAAACCTTCTGGCATCTTCCAATTCCATTCCGCTCATATATAATTCAATTCTGCGTTGCTTGTAAATATCTGTAAGCAAACTTGCTTGATCTAATGTTCCGGTATATGGGGCTTGGTTAGCCCCAATGCCATACACATCAGTTGTTTTAGTGCGTACAGCATCTAATGCAGTTTTAGCAGCAGGAAAATTATTTTGCCTGGCGTAGTTTTCTGCTATAATTAAATTCATTTCTCCAGGTAAATAAACCGGGTAGGATGTTGTTAGTATTGCAGCAAATCCTTTCATTGGGTAAATACCTCCTACTTTACTAATATAAAATCCAATTCTCGGGTCTGATGAAGCAGGTACAGGAGCAAGGCCATTTTTTAACCCTAAGGTAGAATCGATAGCACCATATACATTTACCGTAACATTTTGTTCGCCTAATGGATTTGGTGTTGCTGCAGAAAATCTAAATTCAGATTTTATAGTTGTACTAGCCGCACCGGCAAAAGTAATTGCTTTGTTACCACTTACTGCATTGTAGGTTCCTGTAGCCATACTATGCATATTATAATAACGTGCCAGTAAAGCTTTCACTGTGTTTTTAGCATCTATACCCGCTGGTACTTTACTTAAAAATTTTGCGCTGGGGTTAGTGGCGGCTAAATCTGCATCTGCACTTTCTAAAACAGTTATTGCTTTCTGCATAGCATCAATGCGTGGAGAGAAGGTAGCATTTAATCCTTTTGTTAAAGGAATTTGTTCGTAAAACTGAGCCAGGGTACCTAAACTTAAAGCATAAAAAATACTTGCATAAGCTTTTAAGCCAACTTTATCTCCTGCATCGGTAGCAATACCTAAATTATCTAAAATTGTTTCTGCTTCGGTTTTTAATAGTAAGTTTTGCCCCCATAATTGTGTAACTGTGCTGTTGCCGGGTTGTACAGCACCTTTACCAGCTTGCAAAGCAGCCTCTGTTAAATTACCGGCGTTCAAAGTATTTAATCCAAAAACACCATAAGCTCCACCGATTGGTGCATTGTAAAGGGGGCTTTGCCGGCCTACAGTAAATCTTCTTTGCAATCCTGCACAAAGATTCATAAGTGCATCTACATTTGTAGTAACACTGGGTACCGAACCTGCACTGGGATTTACATATTCTTTATTGCACGAAGTTGTGCTGATGGCTATACCGGCAATAAGCAGTATAATATTTATTTTATTTAATAGTTTTTTCATTGTTGTACTTTTTTAATAATTAAAATGATGCTTTAAAAGTTACCTGAAATGTTTTAGGTATTGGTACATTACCAAAATCTATCCCTCTTAAAACAGCACTGTTGCCGCCGGCATTAGTTTCAGGGTCATAGCCATCATACGTATCCCAACTTACTAAGTTTCTGCCCACCACAGAAATAGTAGAGGAGGAAACAAATTTTAAAAATTTAGGTAACTCATAGCTTAAAGCAACTTCCCTTAATTTTAAATAAGAGCCACTTTCTACTCTCCACTCTTCAGTTGCATAAATGCTCCAGATATAGCCACGTGGCAATTGTCCTTTTGCTTCTTTTTCTGCATAATCACCAATTCCAACACCTTGCCTGGTTCTTCTGTCCGCATTAAATACCTCCTGTCCAAAAGCACCATCTAACAAAAAGCTAAAAGCTAATTTTTTATAATTAATACTATTGCTAAAACTCACAATCCAATCGGGGTTAGGGTTGCCAATTACTTTTCTTGCAAGGTTGGTACCCGTTGTTGTTTCCGCAATAGGTCTTCCTCCTGCATCTAAGGTTAAATTGCCATTTGCATCTCTTTTAAAATAATTACCAAAAAAAGCACCAGCCGGATGGCCTGCAAGTATTACAGAAGGCGAACCGCCGTTATTTGCTAATGTTATTGGTGACACCTGGCTGGAGGCTGTAATTAAATTTTTATTCCTGTTTACTGAACCATATAAATTCCAGCTAAAGTTATTGTTTTGAACAGGCGCAGCATTAATACCCAGCTCCCATCCTTTGTTGGTAAGGTTTCCTATATTTTCAAATCTGCTGCTTCCTCCACTGCTTGGTGCCAAAGTTCTTTCTACCAATAATGAATTTTCAATTATTTTTTTATCATACACAGTAAAAGAAATACCCACTTTATTGTTTAAGAAAGATAAATCTGTACCAAATTCAAACTCACTTGCTCTTTCGGGTTGAACTATTTCGTTACCTAAAGCCGTATTGATATTATAGGTAGCCAAGCCGTTTATATTATTTGCTGAATAATTGGTAAATCTATCATAACTGCCAATACCAGTTAAGTTTCCTGCCTGCCCCCAGCTTGCTCTTAAACGTGCCGAATTAAACCAGTTCATTTTTGCATTGTTCCAAAATGCCATATCACTAATATTCCAACTGCCACTTAATTTAGGGTAAAAGTAGGTACGGCTGTTTTCAGGAAATGAAGTGCTTCCATCTATTCTTCCTGCAGCAGTTAAAAAGAAAATATTATCAAATCCAAAAGTTTCCTGTACATAACCACCAAACACCTGTCTTTTATCATCGGTATACCTTGCCGGTAATACCACAGCTGCACCATTGATGGTGGATATGCCATTTAACATATCTCTTCCTTCATTAAACAAACCAGTTATACTTTGATACTGATGATTAAAACCAACAGTAGTTAAAGAAGTTAGCTTATTAAATTTAGTATTGTAAGAAATATTGAAATCGTTATTTATGGAGAACGAATTTACTAAAGCACTTGAAGCATATCCCAAGCCCTCCTGTGCAGAAATATAGGGGTATCTTTCAATTGCATTTTTTCCTTCTTGTGCAATATTGTCTATACCTAAAATATAATCAATACTTAAACCACGTACTGGTTTAATTTTTATTTGAAAATCTGTAATAGTTCGGTTTACCGCCTGTGTTAGTTTCATATCTTCAATTACACTTAACGGATTTACCCTTGTAGGTTCTACACCTTTTAAATTACCGGCTGCATCCCTTTGCGTAATATCATACAAGTTGTTTGTAATATTTATACTGTTAATGGGGCTCCAGAATACATTACCATTGGGTTTTTCGTTAGAGAAACTATTGGTATATGCCACACCTCCTGTAACAGTTACATATTTGCTCAGATTAGATTCTACCCTTGTTTTAAAATTAAATCTTCTAAAATTGGTTCCTTTAACTATACCTTCATTATTGTAATAGCCTCCGCTAAAAAAATATTTTGTTTTATCTGTACCGCCACTTACTGACAGATAATTATCTGTTCCAAGTCCTTTTTGAAAAATTTGGTCTTGATAATCATACCTGGTTACATCTACTAAGTCTGTTGCCAAAGTTCTTAATATACCATCGGGCCTTGTGTAGGCAATAGTTGCACCTGTATAAGGAGTAGGTGATGTGCCTGCATTGCTGATATTACCCAAGCGTAAACCTGCAGTACCAAATTGTTTACCATAAGTACTGATATAAACTTTTTTACGCAACGAATTTGAAATTAAGCTGGTACTAAAGTCAACTTTCATAGCACCTGATTTACCTTTTTTTGTTGTGATTAGAACTACTCCATTGCTTGCTCTTGAGCCATAAATTGCCGAAGCAGCAGCACCCGGTATAATATCAATTTTTTCAATATCGTTTGGATTAATATCGGCCATTCTGTTAGTACCAATTTCTGCTCTGGCACCTGCAGGCACATTAAGGTTGGTTACATTAGTAGTGTTATTACTAACTACAACACCATCTACAACATATAAGGGTTCCGAACTGCCACTGATAGTGCTGGTACCTCTCATTCTAACAGATATACCACCTGACGGATCGCCACTTGTTTGCGAAATTTGTGCACCTGGTACTTTACCCTGCAAGGCAGCACCAATATTACCACTACCGGTATTTTGTAATTGCTTTGCGCTAACAGAATTTACAGTGTTGCCTAATTGCTTACGTGATTGTGATAATGATGACCCTATCACTACTACCTCATCTAAACCCAACGCATCTGTTTGTAATTGAACATTAGCGTTAACATCTGCGCCACTTACAATAAAGGTTTGCTCGGCGGTTTTAAAACCCACACCAGAAAAAACAACAACATAACTTCCGTTTTTTAAAGTAGTATTTAATTGATAAGTACCATCAATAGCTGTGGAAGTACCAATATTATTGTTTTTAATGCTAACAGTAACATCTGGTATGCCTTTCCCTTTTGCATCAGTTACCTTTCCGCTTAACTTTACCTGAGCCACTGCAGTAATGGCAAACAGGTTCATAAGCAGAAAAAAACTAAGCAGCTTGTATTTGCTTACCTTTTTTAAAATGTAATTTTTCATATCGCAGTTTTAATTGTTTACTAATTTTAATGGTAGTTTTTAAAAGGTAGTGCGTAATGGTTAGTCTTAGCAGGATTATATATTAGTTGTAAAAAAGTACAGCAACTTCCTCATAGTTCTAAATGTATAATTTGATGCTGTTTTCGAAAAATTTTTTTGTGTGCATTGGTAAAAGTATAAACCAATAAACAATGTAATAGCTTACATAACAGGCTCCGCCGTTTGTAATCGGAACTACTTTTTTAAGATTAAGCATGCTAGTTGTGGTGTTAAAGTGGACGTAAGATAGAAAAAAAATAAATACCTGCAAAAAATTGCAGAAACAATAAATAATGCCGCAAAAAACCGCAATCGTTTGCATGTCTTGAATTCACCGAATTAATTAACAACTGTTATATTTACTATTATGAATAAAAACATCAGCAACCTCTATAACATAAGTAATAAATCTGAAAAAAAAATTATTGGGCTAATGAGTGGTACTTCTTTAGATGGCCTGGATGTAGCCCTTTGCAATATTACCGGAAGCGGACTGAATACAACACTAAGCATTGACCATTTTGAAACGATTGCTTTTGATGATGATTTTAAAAATGAAATAAAAAATGTTTTTAGTAAAAAAGAAGTTGATCTAGAAAAGCTCACTTTATTAAACCCATGGATTGCACTGCAACATGCAGCAATGATAAATGCGCTGTTAAAAAAATGGAATATAAATAGTGAGGAGGTAGATATTATTGCCAGCCACGGACAAACTATTTACCATGCCCCAAAAACTTTACATGCACAATCAAAATTTGGTAATGCTACTTTGCAAATTGGCGATGGCGATCATTTAGCCGTTGCTACCGGAATTATTACCATTAGCGATTTCAGGCAAAAGCATATTGCTGCCGGTGGCGAAGGTGCACCGCTTGCAGTGTACGGCGATTATTTAATTTTTGGCAAAGCCGGCGAAGACCGGATTTTATTAAATATTGGCGGCATTGCAAATTTTACTTTTTTACCAGGCAGTATGAACAGTGCTGCAATTTTTAGTACCGATACCGGCCCGGGCAACACCATGATGGATGCGTACATGCAACAACATTTTCCCGGAAAATATTTCGACGAGAATGCACAGGTTGCTTTTGATGGAACCATAAACACAGCACTGTTGAACGAATTAAAACAACATGATTTTTTTACAAAACCTTTCCCAAAAACTACCGGCCCCGAATTATTTAATCTGCATTACCTGCAAAAGGCAAAAGAAAACTCCGCCACTAAAAATATAAGTTTGGCTGATACTATGGCTACTTTAAATAAATTTTCAGCAGATACCATTATTCAGGCCATCGTAAAAGCAACTGATGATAATAAAAAATACAAAATTTTCAGCAGCGGTGGTGGTATGCACAATCCTTTAGTGATGCAACATTTGCAAATAGGTTTACCTAATTGCAGTTTTGAAACTACCAATGCCTTATCCATAAATCCGGATGCAAAAGAAGCCGTGCTTTTTGCGATCCTGGCAAACGAATGTATTTGTGGCGATATGAATTACCTCCAAAAAGGTATTGAAGGAATGCCTGCGGTTACCATGGGTAAAATTAGTTTTCCGCAATAAGTTTTAAAAATTATAAACCCTTGCAGGGTTCTGCAAAAGATTTACAAATGACGAGGCTGGCACTAAACCCTCCAGGGGTTTACGAGCCTGGTTATTATTTACCACCTTCAATTTGAACTTTTAAATTATTTAAAGAAGTATCCATAACCGCTGCAATATTTTTGCTTAAAATCATTGCCCTGAATTTTTTCAATGGTTTATACCAGGGCAATTTTTCAACAACTGCCCAGTTTACCAAAACCGAATTGGTTTGCTCCTGATACAAAATAAAATTAGCAGCTATTTGTTGGCTGTTGTTTTCAATTATATAAAACAGGGTATCACTTCCGGAAGTTGAAATATTTTTTACTGTCCCGTTTTTACCCAATGCATTCCAGTTTTGCCAATCAGCGGTATTATTAATTTTCTCCAGCACCGCATTTTTAGTTGCAGCAACAGAAACCGTTTTAGAGGTTACTACCTGCGAAGGAAATAGTAAAGAGAACAAAAAAAACAACATGCCAAAGGCGATGATATTGATCAAAATAAATTTAAAATACTTCATACGCTTATTCCCATTTAAAAACTTTAATGGCCACGGCATAAATTACCAGGCCCCATAATAATAAAATACCGATCTCATTCTTTACTTCCCATAAACTTTGCCCTTCAAATGCAACAGCCCTCATAGCTGTATTCAAATGAGTAAGCGGCAAAACTTTAGAGATGGGCTGCAACCATTTTGAAAAAGCCTCTACCGAAAAAAAAGTGCCGCCCAATAAAAATTGCGGCAGGGTAAGCAGGTTTGCAAAGGGAGGTATTGCACTGTCGCTTTTTGCCAGGCCGCTAACAATAAAGCCAAGCCCCATAAATACCACCAGGCCAATAAAACTTAATACCAGCATTTCCAGTAAAGTTTGCCAACCTTTAATTAACGTAAACCCAAATAAAAAATATCCCACTAAAATTATTACAATAGCTGTTAGCATTTGAAAAAGCACCCTTGCAAGGCCTTCGCCCAATACTATATAAGTTCGGGTAATGGGTGTTGCAAAAAAACGTTTTAATACCATGGTATTTCTCAAATTAAAAAACATAAAAGCCACACCAAAAACACCAGAACTTAATAAAGAAAAGCCCAGCTGCCCAGGCAAAATAAAATCGATGGTCTTGTATTCCCTTACCTGTTTTCTATTTACAGGTTTAATTTTATCTGCAGCAGCATAAGCCGGTCTGTCGGCATATTTAGCATCGTTTATTTTATTACTGATGCCACTCAACAATGGTATAAGTTGCGGCCATTTATCATCGCTGGCGCTGGTGGTTGCGATACTATATTCGTATGCTGGAAAAGCTTTGCCTGTTTTTATTATTTTTACCACTCCGGCAATTTTTCCTTTTTGTAAATCGGTTTCCAGTTGCCGATCCGTATGCACGGGCACAATTTTTAGGCGATTGCTGGTTTTTATAGAATCATACAATGCGTTGGCGGTATCGCTTGTTTTGTCTATTACAATTTTATAAACCGGCACTCCCCCACTATTACCTATAAAACCAAATACCAAAATAAAAATAAAGGGGAAAACAAAACTAAAAATTACAGCCGAAGGACTTCTAAAAATGGCCCTTAAACTTGCTTTTGTAATGGCTAACATAGCCCTTACCTGACTGTATGGTTGCATTCTTTTTTTTTAAGGGCGTAAAGCTATTGGTAAAAAAGGGTTTTAAAAAATTTGCATTCAGCGACAGATGTCGTACATTTGGGTGTCAAATGTCGGAGGTATGAAAAAAAACATTTCAAAAAAGAAACTGGTTGGTTATAAGCCAGCAGCCGTAAGCACTAAAGCCGAGGAGCCCATTGCACCTTATTACCGCAGTATAAAAGTAGTAGCTGCCACTAAAGATTTTACTTACAGCGAATTTAAAAAAATTGCAGATAAAATACCCTTTACGCAGGCAGAGTGGGCATCTATTTTACATATAAGCGAACGCACTTTACAGCGCTATGCAAAAAACAATGGTGAGTTTGCCCCTATTAATGCGCAACGGGCTTTACAAATTGCAAAAGTTATTGAAATGGGTAAGATAACTTTTGGCAGCATTGATACTTTTTATTCCTGGATAAAAAGAAACCCTTACAGCCTGGAAGGTAACTTATCTTTTGAATCGCTTACTACTGCAGATGGAATAGAAAAAGTTATTACTCAACTACACAGAATTCAACACGGTTTATTTGCATGATTGTTTACCGCATTTGTAATTCTTTATACAAAGATGATATCTCCGGCTATGGAGCCAGCATAAGAGGTGCAAGATGGAACGACCGTGGACTTTCTATGCTTTATACTTCTGAACATATTTCTTTATGTGCACTGGAAATGTTGGTTAATATTTTACTTACAGAAGTAAAACTAAATTTTCATTTATTACATATTAAAGTGCCGGATAACGCTTCTGTTTCTTCAATTGCTGTAGAAAAATTAAAACCAAACTGGCGGGATGATGAAGGCTATACCAATTTTATTGGAAACGAATTTTGCAAAAACAAAAATTCATTGGTACTGAAAGTTCCCTCGGCTGTAATTACGGAAGAGTATAATTATCTTATTAATCCTAAACATCCCGATTTTAAAAAGATTAAAATACTCAACAGTAAACCATTTATTTTTGACCAACGTTTATTCTCTATTAAATGAATGTAACTTATCTTTTGTTAGGCAGTAATATGGGCGACAGTAAAAAGCAATTGCTGCAGGCCAAAAAAAATATTCAGCAGCAAATTGGAAATATTACCCGTGAATCAAATTTATACAGCACTGCTGCATGGGGCAATACCAACCAGCCCGATTTTTTAAACCAGGTAATTGTTGTTGAAACAAATTTTACTGCAATACAAACTATGGAGGCTATACTTGCCATTGAAAAAAAAATGGGCCGCATCCGAAATAAAAAAAACGATCCCCGAATTATTGACATTGATATTCTTTTTTTTAATAAAGAAATTATTGACACGGTACATTTAACGGTGCCCCACCCTCAATTGCAGCACCGTAATTTTGTACTGATACCCCTTAATGAACTTTCGCCAAATTTTAAACACCCTGTATTGCATAAAACTATCCACCAATTATTAAGAATTTCGGCCGATAAATTAACTGTGCATAAAATTTAAAGGTAATAGAAACGTATTCCTTTATTTTGCAGCCACCAAAGCATTTTGGCATTGTGCTCTTATGCCGCTCTATTTATGAAGTATAATTTTGTTACCATCGAAGGAAATATTGGCGCCGGCAAAACCACTCTTGCCCATTTACTAAGCAAACATTTTAATGCCCGTTTAATTTTAGAAGAATTTGCAGATAATCCTTTTTTACAAAAGTTTTATCAAAATCAGCAGCAATATGCATTTCCGCTGGAGTTATTTTTTATGGCAGAAAGGTATAAACAATTAAAAGATCTTTTGCAAACAAAAGATATGTTTCAAAACATTACCATCTCTGATTATCTTTTTACCAAATGCCTGTTGTTTGCCAAAGTAACACTGGCCGACGAAGAGTTCAGGCTGTATCAAAAATTATTTGATATTATTAATCCGCAAATTGTACAACCCGATATTGTAATTTACCTGCACAGCCCCGTAAACAAACTGCAGGAAAATATTAAAAAACGTAACCGGGGGTACGAACAGGCCATACCCAACGATTATCTTTTTAGTTTACAGGAAACTTACACGCAGTATATTAAACAGCATAATATAAAAACGCTTTTTGTAGATGCTTCCAATGCCGATTTTTTAGGCAACGAGTTACATTTAAAAACCGTAATTGATGCGTTGGATAAGGAGTATGAGGACGGGCAGCATTACATAAGTTTACCTTAATTTTTTTTACTGGGTGAGTCACCCTTTGGGGGTGACTCACCCAGTAAAAAACACCTGCAATCTTCAAAAAAATATTGCACCTTCGCAATAATGAATTCAGCATTTAACAAAACTGCACTTTCGCCTCTTAAAGAAAAAGAATTCCGTTTATACATCATTTGCCGTTTTATTTATATTATGGGTTTACGCATGGTGGGTACAGTGGTTGCATACGAACTTTTTCAGCTCACACAAAGTTCTTTTGCCATCGGCCTGGTAGGTTTGTCGGAATTTATTCCCGTTTTTTCACTGGCATTATATGCAGGCCATGTAATTGATAAATCGGAAAAAAGAACCTTATTATTAAAAGGAATGATAGCATATGCCTTTTGTGTGCTGTTGTTAATTGCCTGCACATTACCAGCTGCCCGCCATACCATAAGCAAGCAATGGTTAGAATATTGTTTTTACGCAATCATTTTTTTAACCGGAATTATTCGTGCATTTGCCGGTCCGGTTTCTAATGCCATCATAGCACAACTGGTACCACGTAACCAATTGCCCTATGCTGCAAACATCAGTTCTTCTACCTGGTTAACAGCATCTATTATTGGCCATGCCAGCGCCGGATTTTTTATTGCAGGCATCGGCGTAAACTATACATTTGTTATCGTATTTATTTACATGGTGAGTGCAGCAATAATTTTATCTTTTATAAAAAGAAAACCTGTTTTAGCAAATCAAAAAAATATTGCTGCATGGGAAAGTGTAAAAGAAGGACTGCGTTTTGTGTACAGTAATAAAATAATGCTGGGTGCTATTTCGCTTGATCTTTTTGCAGTTTTGTTTGGTGGCGCTGTTGCGCTAATCCCCGAGTTTAGTGCACGTATTTTACATACCGGGCCAATAGGTTTTGGCTGGCTTACTGCAGCGGCTGACATTGGTGCCATCAGCATTATAATTTTACTTACGTTTTTCCCTATGCAAAAAAAACAGGGTAAAAAAATGTTGCTTGCAGTTGCAGGTTTTGGCATTTGCATTATCACGTTTGGCCTTTCGGATGTATACCTGGTTTCTTTTGTTGCCTTATTGTGCAGCGGTATTTTTGATGGCATAAGCGTGATGGTACGTGGCACTATTTTACAACTTACTACGCCGGATGAAATGCGGGGCAGGGTTTCTTCGGTTAACTCCATGTTCATTAACAGCAGTAACGAACTGGGGCAGTTTGAAAGTGGTTTTGCCTCACGTATTTTAGGCCTGGTACCTTCTGTAGTTTTTGGTGGATTTATGACGCTGCTTGTTGTGGTGATCACCTGGTTTAAAGCACCGGCATTGAAGAAGATGGAGTATTAACCCCTATGCCCTGAAGGGGAAATGCAGAAAACTATCTTTTTTTTTTTTTTGAGCTATACTTTTGAATTTAAAGAAATTTTTTTTAAAATCTATTACCGTTCCTTCCGCTTTTTTAAACTTAGTTGGTGTAACGATAGTTTACAAATTGCCAACGTTTCATCTACTGTTAATACCGCTAATCTTAAATACAATGTACCCTGATTGCCGAATTTTATCACAAAAATTTTTCAGCATTTCAAATAACTTTAAAAAAACAAATAAACCAGTGTCGACTATTTCAAACACATTAGCCGGAGCTTTAAAATTTAAATTGCCTTTGTATTAAATTTTTTACTCCGTTTTATTTATTCTCTATTTTTTTATTGTAAAATTAAACAATGCGTTAGTTAAATAACAAAGTTTGTATATTGACCTATGGAATGATTATTATAAAATTAAGGGCCGCTGAGGCCAAAAAATTTTACAGGAATCAAAATATATTTTTACCGGATAAAACTAACAGGCACTACAACATGAAAAAAATATTAAACCCAATTACATTACCCTTTTGGTGGCAGGATTTTTTAATGGCTATTCCACGAGTTATTTGTGGTTATCTTTTAACAACCGATTTTGGAGCTGCAAAATTTGGCATGCCCTGGTCGCCGGTTGACAAAAATTTAGGCTTCTTTGAAGTGGCGTACTGGTTTCCGGAAGACGTAAAAGCTTACGGGGGAATTTTTGCAATGGCACCTGTTTTTTTTGCCTGGATGGGAGCTTTTAGTGAAGCGTTTGGAGGACTTCTTTTATTATTGGGTGTGCAAACAAGAATTGCAGCATTTTTAATTTTTTGCACTATGCTGGTAGCCATTTTTATGCAACAAATGAATGAAGGCACCTGGAATATGCTTCCGGCTATGGGTTTTCTTTGGGTTAGTCTTTATGCCATTATTTTTGGCTCGGGTAAATTTGGTGTTGATTATTTAATAACAAAAAAATATTTTAATAATGCGGTATAAAAAATACATAACTTTTTTATGGCTATTTATTGCAAACGGGTGTGTGCAAAAGACATATACCAAAACCATTAATTTTATACTTGATGTTAAAGATGTAAAGAATATAAAAACTGTGGGTATAAGAGGAAACGACAAACCTTTAAATTGGAACTACAGTGCAGAGATGACGCCGGAAAAAAAAGATACTACATATATTTTATCCGCTACGTTTTTAACCGGGTATAAATTTACAGAAGTAAAATTTACGGTAAATGATGAGTTTGAGTTGAAAGATAAAAGTAACCGGCGAATATTTTTTACAGATAAGGATACTACTATTTATAAAGCAATTTTTAATGCAGGTGAATAAGGCAGAAGCTTAAATATAAAAGTTATAACCGAAAAAAAAAGTCTGAATAAAAATGCTGCCGATTCCTGTTCTTTATATCAAACAGTTGACCTTAAAAAAATTGGAAAAGCAACTTTTGAAAAATGGCTTTCATGCTCTATAGTGGATCGGCATTACCACCCGGATCTATGGAATGTGTTTGGTGCAATTTTACTGCCTGCAATGCTCTCTTGATTTCTTCTTCAAATGTGGAAGCAGTAATTTCTTCTTCAAAAAACTTTTTGTAGCCGGCTTTGCTGTTTACAATAATGGTGGCTGGTATACTGCCACTCCAGTTTTTATCTATCAAGGGGCAAAAATGATCGGCATTGGTTTCATCAAGCCAGGCAATATTGGTATTAAAATTATTTTTTGCAGCAAACAACGCAATTTTTTTTGGATAAAAAGATGGCAGATCTACACTAACCAGCAATAATTTTACTTTTTGATCTTTATACTCGTTGGTAATTTTAATAAACCCTGGAATTTCTGCAATACAGGGTTTACAAAAGGTAGCCCAAAAACTAACAATATAAACGGTATCCCCCTGGTTGGTAAAATTATTTACAACATCGGCCATTTTAACTTTGGGTATGGGTTGGGCCAAGCCGCTAACCGTAAAAATTAAAGCAGCTATTGCAATAAATATTTTTTTCATGAGATAAAAATACACTCTTTAAGCCAAAAGGAAAAAGCAGGCCTGTTAATGAAACTAAAATTATTAATACCATGGATAGAGAAAAATTACAGTGCTGCAAATTAGCTTTTGGCTAATCCCCCATTTCAAACTAATTTTGCCCTGCTTAAAAGCAAAACAGCCGAATCATCAAATCTAAAAATCAATAAATAAAAAACAGCATATGGCGTACGATGTAATAGTATTGGGCAGTGGCCCGGGCGGTTATCCAGCAGCAATAAGAGCAAGCCAGTTAGGAAAAAAAGTAGCAATAGTAGAAAAAGAAAGTTTAGGTGGCATATGCCTTAACTGGGGTTGCATTCCTACCAAGGCCTTGCTAAAAAGTGCCCAGGTGTTTGAATACGCCAAACATTCAAAAGATTATGGTATCAATATTACAGACCCAACGGCAGATTTTGGTGGTGTAATTGGCCGCAGCCGTGGCGTAGCCGATAAAATGAGTAAAGGCATTCAATTTTTAATGAAAAAAAATAAGATTGATGTAATAATGGGATTTGGCAAATTGATTGCACCCGGAAAATTGGAAATTACCGCCGCTGATGGCACCAAAAAAACTGAAGAGGCAAAAAATATTATTATTGCCACAGGAGGCAGGGCAAGGGCTTTACCCAGCCTGCCCATTGATGGTACAAAAATAATTGAATACCGCAAAGCCATGAGTTTACCTACACAGCCTAAAACTATGATCATTTGCGGAAGTGGCGCTATTGGAAGTGAGTTTGCTTATTTTTATAACAGCATGGGTACAAAAGTTACCATGGTGGAGTTTATGCCAAGGCTGGTACCGGTAGAAGATGAAGATATCAGCAAAGAATTGGAAAAGCAATTTAAAAAACAGGGCATGACGATAATGACCAGCAGTGAAGTAATAAGCGTGGATACGAGCGGTGCCGGTGTTAAAGCAACAATAAAAACTGCATCTGGCGAAGTAATACTGGAAGCCGATATTTTGTTAAGTGCAGTAGGTGTTGTGGCCAATATTGAAAACATAGGTTTAGAAGCATTAGGTATTAAAACCGATAAGGGAAAAATTACTGTAGATGCTAATCAGCAAACCAGTGTAAAAGGAATTTATGCAATTGGCGATTGCACACCGGGACAGGCATTAGCACACGTTGCTGCTAAAGAAGGCATTAACGCTGCTGAACATTTAAGCGGTCATCATCCGGAACCTTTGGACTATAATAATATTCCGGGATGTACTTATTGCTCTCCTGAAATTGCAAGTGTAGGGTACACTGAAAAAGCGGCTAAAGATGCCGGTTATGAAGTAAAGGTTGGAAAATTTCCTTTTATGGCAAGTGGTAAAGCTGTTGCAGCAGGTGCCACCGAAGGATTTGTAAAAGTTATTTATGATGCTAAATACGGAGAATTTTTAGGTTGCCACATGATTGGTATGAACGTTACTGAAATTATTGCTGAAGCAGTAGTTGCCCGTAAACTGGAAACAACAGCTCATGAAATTTTAAATGCCGTACATCCTCACCCCACCATGAGCGAAGGCTTAAAGGAAGCCACAGCAGCAGCTTATGGCGAGGCAATAGATATTTAAGATTTATTCGGACGTATAAAAAAAAGGGCTCAGTTTTATTAGTTAGGGGACTGTGATTACTTTTGAATAAAAAAAATCACTTGGAAAAAGAACTAATAAGCCATTTTCTCCCAAAGAATT
>JAYURK010000170.1:0-9588 GCA_043756235.1 Ferruginibacter sp.
AAAATAACTGAGCGCTAAAAAAAATCCGCCAATTAAACCACTCCATATATTGTATTTATCTTTCCAGTCGAAACCTTTATCTGTAAAGCCGGTGGTAATAATATTCATCTTACCGTTTTGGCCGCCTACTTTTAAGGCGTCGGTAAAATTAACCGCCTCGGGTAATAATTTTACAGCAAGGTAACCGGTTAAAAACAATGCCACAAACACAATAATCATTTGCAGTTTTTGCGTATGTGCTACTGCTTTGGCTCCGCCGCTCATAGTATAAATGATGAGCAACCCTCCCATTACTAAATTGGTGTAATAAATATTCCAACCCATTAAAGAACTTAACACCAGCGATGGCGCAAAAATACTAACGCCGGTGCTTAGCCCACGGGATATTAAAAATAATGCCGAAGTAAAACTCCTTGTCTTAACATCAAACCGGTTTTCTAAAAATTCATAAGCGGTGTACACTTTTAATTTACTAAACACCGGTACAAAAAAAATACTGATGACAATCATGGCCAATGGCAATCCAAAATAATATTGCACAAAACGCATTCCATCACTGTATGCCTGGCCCGGTCCGGTTAAAAAAGTTACGGCGCTGGCCTGCGTACCCATTATGCTTAATAAAACTAAATACCACGGCAGACTGCGGTTGCTTAAAAAATAGCCTTCTAAATTTTTTGTAGTACGGCTTTTGTAAATACCATAAATAATTATGGAAGTAAGTGTGGTAATTAATATCGTCCAGTCAATGGTACTCATGCTGCAGGCTGTATAATAATTTTATGTTCTTTTCTTTTATTCAAACTAATTAAAATACTGTGTTATCAAATAAAAAATAATTATTTGCACTATTAAAAACAGCAGTACACCTATGTACCATTTATTCCAATATGATTTTTCGTTTTGCATTTTTTGTACCAAGCTTAAGTAATACTATTTGGCTTCATTGGCGTCGCACTCTTCAACTTTATTTCTTTATTGAACTTTTATTATGTTTTGCACAAGCACCTGCCGTCCCTACGGGACGGGTTTACTCAACAATCTTTTTTTTCTACCCACCTTAAGCTCCTACGGAGCTAATAAAAAATCACAAAACGCAAATCTTTAATGCGCTACTTTTTCCGCTTTGGTTCACTCCTGATGGATTGGCGGGAGTTCGCAATTAAATTTGCAAACAACCGGTAGGCTCCGGGCACACCTGCTGGTAATTCTCTAAAGAAAACTAAACCGGTGTACACAAATCTTCCTTTACCATAATCAGCAATTATTAAACTCCCCTCCTGCTCTTTTTCGCCGGGGTCTTTCATGCTTAATATTTTTTTAAACGCTGTATCAGTATTTTCTGCATTGTAAATACTGCGTTCCTGTATCCATCCCTCAAAATCTTTTTCGGTTATTTTATTAGGATAGTTTAAGGCTTTATGATTGGGAATTAAAAAATTTACTTTAGCTTCTTCATCTGTAACCCTGCTGCGGCTGATGGTAAAAGGATAAGGCGCAATTTTACTTTTTACACTGCTGAAAAAGTTATTAGTATTGTATTGTGTAAATAAAACACCGCCCTCTTTTACATACTGCATTAACGCATCGTACACATTAGCCATCCAGTCGTTGGTGTTGTAA
The DNA here is from genome assembly GCA_043756235.1 of Ferruginibacter sp. Lineage (GTDB taxonomy): Bacteria > Bacteroidota > Bacteroidia > Chitinophagales > Chitinophagaceae > Ferruginibacter. The sequence goes on from JAYURK010000170.1 coordinate 1,624, forward strand.
GCACGTACCCCTGTAATAATCACATCAAACTGCCGCAAATTATTTGGTGTAATATCACTTTCTTTTAGTGTTACTACTTTGTAACCCATTTGTTCTAACGCTTCAGGTATTTTATCTCCTGCACCGGGAATGTAACCGGCGTAGTTGCCAACGGTTTTTAAATCCTGCCCAACAAATTTTGTGAATTTATTTTTTGAAAAGTATAGTATATTAGGAATGTGATCATACTTTATTGCATGTGAGTTTTTTATAATTTTACCGTTTTCATACCCATAACTATTTTCCATAAGTCCATCCCAATCTATATGTGCAGCCTTTCCTGATGAATCATAAGCTGGCTGAACCAATGGAAGAAAAACTTCTATATTCTTTTTCTGCTCTTTATTTAATAATAATTCTTCAATTACACCAATAGGTTGCCCATTACTTGTATTCATGTAAACCTTTGCTTTATTATTATCCTTGAATGAAAGAATTGATAAAAATAAAGGGTCGTAGCTTCTATCCTTTCGCATTTTTATTCCAGCCACATCTGGAGTAAATTTTCCCGTAAAAGATGGCGCAATATAAACTGGCTGATAAATTTCCCCTTTAACCGGATCAGTATATTTATACCGAATGGGTTTTGTAAACACAAACTCTTTCCCTTCAATCATCATACTAAAGTTTACACTCAAGGGATCATTCTCTGCTTTGCCAATTAATTGTTGTTCGTTGACATTAAAACTTCCTTTTTCCATTTCGTGTTCTAACCAATAGGGCTGTGTTAATTTTGTATTGGGTTGTATAAACCAGGTATAATTTTTTATAGCGTTAGTATTTTTTTTCAGTTGATCAAAAATTAAATAGGTCGTGTCTATCTGTGCATCTGCATTTATAATGTTTGCACCACTGCGGTTATTTACTGTTAAAGTTATTTTTAAACTGTCGCCCTGTACTGCATATTGGGTGTTGGCAGTTGCTTCCATAAATAAGCCGCTGCAGTTTTCAATTATTTTTTTTATCTCTGATAATTTTTGCTCTTTCCAATAGCTATCGTTGGTTATATTAATTATATCGTAAAGCTTAACCAAATCACTTAATGAATGCTCCGGATGCTCGTTTGAAAAATTTAAGATTATTTTTTCAATTGTACTTTTAACGGATGTTGCGGTTATATTTTCCTTTTCGTTTATTGAAGTTTTATCCCAAGCTGATTTTATCCCATCCATCAAATCATTTTTAGGCGCTTCGCCTTTTATGGTTTTAAAATATTCCAAAATACTTCCTCTTTGCCCCGGTACGCCAAAGCCCTGGCTTTTATGCATACTGCGGCTGGTGGCTGCAATCTCTCCATAACTTTTACCGAGTATTGCATTGTAATCGCCGCAATCTAATTTTAACTGATCATCACGTTGTGTGTTGTTGCCGCCAAAATTAAAAGTATTCCATAGTAAACGTTTAGTTTGCCACACACTTACATACTTCAACTGCTCAGGAAATTTAGTTGCGTCAGCCGCTGCATCAAATGCTTCTTCGGCCAATATTGCGGATGCCGTATGATGTCCATGCCCACCTTCGCCTGTTGTGGGAAATCTTGATATAATAACATCGGGTTTAAATTTGCGTATCACCCAAACCACATCACTTAAAATTTTATCGTGTCCCCAAATGCTTAAGGCTTCTTCGGGGCTTTTGCTAAAACCAAAATCAAAGGCACGGCTAAAAAATTGTTCGGCGCCATCTACTCTTCTTGCGGCTAATAATTCCTGTGTTCTTATTAAACCTAAGTCAACACCCTGCTCATCACCAATTAAATTTTGGCCGCCATCGCCTCTTGTTAAACTTAAATAGCCGGTGCGGTATAATTTTTCATTGGCCAGGTAAGCTAACAGTCTTGTGTTTTCATCATCCGGATGTGCAGCGATGTATAACACTGACCCCAGTACATTGAGTTTTTTTATTTGTAATAATATTTCGGAGGAGGTATAAGATTTTGGAGTTTGTGATTTTGCTTCGCAAAAAAAGGCCACAAAAAATAAGAATAAAATTTGCTTACGCAAATTGGATTTGCCACAGAGGCACGGAAGCACAGAAGAGAAGAATTTGATGACATTTATGTTTTCCTGCTGGTATTTTTTTTGTTTCATATTTTATATTAGTTCTGTGTTTCTGTGCCTCTGTGGCAATTTATTTTTGTTGCAAAGCAACAACCTAAAATATAACTCTTTTTATCTGAAGTTTTGCTCCTGCAAAGTTTAGTATCAACCCAACTTTACAACCAGAAACTTTTAAATAATTTATGGCTTGAGCTAAATCCTCCGCTGCAATACCACCCTGTTTTGCTTTTATCTCTACAATTACATTATCAAATACAACAAAGTCTGCATAAAATTTATGTTGTAAAATAGCTTTCTTGTAAAGCACTTCGTATTCTTGTTCCCTTTTATAATAATGATCACTTTCGCACAATTCATATTCTAAAGCATCTTTGTAAACAATTTCTAAAAATCCCGGACCAAGCACTTTATGCACTTCAATTGCAAGACCAATTATTTTATCTGTTTCATCTTTTAAAGGATAGTCATTTTGCTCCAGTAAATCTGTCATAAATTTATTTTTAGTGATTAGATAAACTGTAACAAAAAAATGAAAATGTATTTTCTGTGCTTCCGTGCCTCTGTGGTAATTCTTTTATTGCGAAGCAATAAATTAAAAACTCCAAGACTCTACTGCCCTACCAAAAACACCGCATTGGCAAACATTAATTTTCCATTCTCCCAAAAACTCCTGAAAATGGGGTTATCTGCAAAATACACAATACTTCCTCTTCCTAAATCCTGCACTCCAATTACAGTGCCGTCTTTTATTTTTTCTTTTAAACGGTTACCCACAAAACCCGCCACCTGGTTTTCTTTTTTTATCACTCCAACATTCCAGCCCTCTTTCATAAATTCGTACAGGTCGGCATTTTGTTTTAGCAAAAAATAATTACCGCTGTAACCAAATGACAAAGGATGAGAATCATCCAGCAGCACTTTATAAATAGAACCGGGAATAAAATTTGCAATACTCTCCCGTTCCCTGTCTTCAAAACGCTTTATATCGCTGTATAAATTTTTGTCGTCTTTTTTATCGTCCTTTTTATCATCGTCATCATCTTTTTTTAATTTAAGTCCCCAATCGGCTTTTGCAATTTGTGACGCCGCATTTTCAACGGCAATTATTTTACCGCCCTGCTGCACCCATTGTTTAATTTGGGCTGCAGCATCTTTATCATTAAAAAATTTGTAGTTACCATCGGGCATAATCAATACATCAATATTTTTTAAAGCGGCGCCATCTATTTCCTCTGCATTAATTAATGTTATAGGGTAATCCAATTGCTGCTCAAACAAATGCCACACTTCACCCGCAGCATTTGAGCCAACACCCCGGCCGGTTAACATAACCACCCTGGGTTGTTTAATAAAATGTACTTTTTCGCTGCCAAAATCAAAACCGGTTTCCATAAAACCTCCGGCAACTGCAGTAACTGCCGCCTCAAATTTTGTTACTGCATTCATAAAGGCATTCATCTTTTCTTCGTTACCCTTTTTTAAAACAATTAAAGTGCCTTTATTAAAAACTTTACCATTATAAGTAAAATCTTTTTCTGCAAAACGTGTTTTTATTTTTGCATTTACAATAGCGGCCAAAAATTTTGCATCGTTAAAAGAATTATAATTGATCAGATAACCATAAGCATTTGTTGCAATGGCAACGTTGTTTGTTCTGGCTGCATAATTGCCCGGAATCATTTTTTCTTTAACCGCATAAGCCTGCACCCCAAACACATAAGGCAAACTCCATGCGGTAATATCATAAGTAACCGAATCACTTAATTTTGATTTAGGTTCAAACAACACTTTTATTAATGCCGATTTGGGTTGATATGCACTTACGGCCAAACTATTATTAGCCGCAAAGCTTTCATCTTTACCCGAGTAATAATTATATCCCTTTACCGATGCACTGTTAACAGCACCATATTTTATGCCGTTAACATCAAAAAAATGTTGCAGTGCTTTTAGTTTGCCTGCGCTATTATCTGTAATAACATAAGTTTTGTATTCGCCAATACCATTATTTTTTGCATCATCAAAAAACTTTTTAAACTCACTCATTAAGCGGCTGTTATTTACAGATGCCATTTCTACAGTACTCATACTTGTAGTAAAATGATGTGCAATCCTGTCTTTCAAAGTAAGTGTATCGCCATCTGCTTTTAAAGCTGCTGCGCCACCGGCGGGTCCACCGGCCTGTTCATACGTCATCCCAATAGCGCCATTATAAATGGGATATGTGTCACCGTAAGCAGGATAAAAAAGATCAAAAACTTCTTTAGTAAAAAACAGCCAGCCATTGGCATCAAAATATTTTGCATTGTTTTTTCCAATAGTGGTTTGAAAATCTCTTTGCCATTTGGTAATTACTTCATGAAAAGGTTCTGCCGCAGGCGCAAAATAATAAGGATTATTTATGCCCTGCTCATGATAATCGCAATGAATTTGCGGCATCCATTCGTTATATTTTTTTAAACGGCCCTGCGTTTCTATCTGTGTTTGCCATGCCCAGTCGCGGTTTAAATCAAAATTATAATGGTTAGTTCTGCCGCCGGGCCAGGGTTCGCTGTGTTCTCTTGCATCCATGTTAGCATCAGCATTTTTACCCATCACCTGTGTAAACCAATTTACATAGCGGTCGCGGCCGTCAGGGTTTAAACAGGGATCAATTATTATAACGGTATTTTTTAACCACGCTGATATTTGTGCATTGTTAGCGTTCAATAATTCGTACAAAGTTTTCATGGCCACTTCGGAGGAGCTGGTTTCGTTACCATGCACATTATAACTTAACCAAACAATAGTGGGTGCATTAACATCGCCAGGTTTATCATTCAGTATTCCTGTAAGGCGTAAATTATTTTTTTTTATCTCTTCTAATTTTATAAAATTTTCTTCGGAAGCAATAAAAGCCAGCAACAGCGGACGTCCTTCGTTGGTTTGCCCGTATTGCTCCAATTTCATCATTTTTGGCGAGGCCGCAGCAGCCTGCTGAAAATAATTTACAATTTTATAATGCGGTGTATATTTACTGCCTAATGAATAGCCTAAAAAATCATCAGGGCTTTTTAAGGTTTGCGAAAAAGAGGTGTAACTTGAAAATAAAACGATCAAAAAAATAAAAACAATTTTCTTCATAAACAGTAAATTTTTGCCAGGCTAAAAAAATGTTATAATATGAAACAAAAAACAACCGCACTTTTAACAGCACTCTATTTTTTAGTGCTGCAATGTACGGCACAAATTAATCCTTATAACTACCACTCACAAAAAAAAGTAGTGGGCACAAATGGCGCAGTGGTTTCGGCACATCCATTAGCAAGTAAAGTGGGTGTACAAATTTTAAAGCAGGGCGGTAATGCTTTTGATGCAGCTATTGCTACACAATTAGCATTAGCCGTAGTGTATCCCGGCGCAGGTAATATTGGTGGTGGTGGTTTTTTAGTGGCATATTTAAAAAATGGAAAAAAGGTTGCAATTGATTACAGGGAAAAAGCGCCTGCAAAAGCAACAAGAGATATGTATTTAGATTCGGCAGGCAATCCGCAAATGCATTTATCGCAAGATGGACATTTGGCTGCAGGCGTACCCGGTACTGTTGCAGGTTTATTTGCATCGCATAAATACGCTGTGTTACCTTTTGCAAAATTAATTCAGCCGGCAATTGACCTTGCTGAAAATGGTTTTGCTATCACTGCTTCCGAAGCCGCCTCATTAAATGGTACAAAAGAAGAATTTATAAAACTAAACACATCGCCGGTTGCTTTTGTAAAAAATACAGCCTGGAAAACAGGCGATACATTAATACAAAAAGATCTGGGCAATACTTTAAAAAGAATTAGAGATAATGGGCAAAAGGGTTTTTACAGTGGCGAAACGGCAAAATTAATTGTGGAGGAAATGCAGAGCCCCTATCCCCTAAGGGGGGAAATGGAGAAGAAAGAAGCGAAGAATGAAGGTTTGGTAAAAGGAATTATTAGTTTGGAAGATTTAGAAAATTACCAGGCAAAAGAAAGAAAGCCGGATGTGTTTAAATATAAAGAATACACTATTATTACGATGCCTCTGCCCAGCAGTGGTGGTATTATTTTACAACAGATGATGAAGATGATTGCAAACAAAAATATTGCAGCCATGAAATTTGGAACCGCTGCAAGTGTACAGTTAATGACGGAAGTGGAACGAAGGGCTTTTGCCGACAGGGCCGAATTTTTAGGCGATCCGGATTTTGTAAAAGTGCCGGTAAAAAAATTAACCAGCAATATTTATTTAGTTGAAAGAATGAAAGATTACGCCGCTGGCAAAGCCGGCAGCAGCGATATTACCAAAGCAGGATTAATAAATGAGAGTGAAGAGACCACACATTTAAGTATTGTTGATAACAAAGGCAATGCAGTATCGGTAACTACCACTTTAAATGGTGGCTATGGCAGCCGCACTGTAGTGGGCGGTGCAGGTTTTATTTTAAATAACGAGATGGATGATTTTAGTGTAAAGCCCGGCGTACCTAATATGTATGGCGCAGTAGGTAACGAGAAAAATGCTATTGCCCCCGGTAAAAGAATGCTGAGCAGCATGACACCAACTATTGTATTGAAAAATAATAAACCTTATTTAGTAGTTGGTACACCCGGCGGCACCACTATTCCTACAAGTGTATTTCAAACCATTGTAAATATTATAGAATTTGGTTTGAGTGCCCAGGATGCGGTTAACAAACCTAAGTTTCATCACCAGTGGTTACCCGACCAGTTGTTTGTAGAAAAAGGTTTTGATGAAGCCGTTAAAAAACAACTGGAAGCAATGGGATACAAATTAGTTACAAGAGGCCAAATTGGAAGAACTGAAGTGATACAATTAAAAGGCAAACAAATTATTGCGGTAGGTGATAAGCGGGGCGATGATGCGGCGGAGGGATATGCCCCTATCCCCTGAAGGGGGAAATGGAGAAGATAATAGCAAAATCTAATTTTACTAAAATATTATTCATAAATGAGTGAAGATTTTATTTCAAACAATTTTGTAGACCGGATTGATAGAAAACTAATAAAACGTTACATAAAAGTGCTAAATGCTCTTTTGATATTAATTATTGCATACTCCTTTTTACAATTATTGGAATGGTTCTTTTTTCTAAAAAACAAAATAGTCCCAGATGCAAATCTGGCAGAAAAATACAATTATTATATAGCCCCATTTATACTAATGTCGGTAATTTTAGGTAGTATTATAAGTTGGGTTTATACACTAAATGGAAATAAAATAATCAATAATTCATTTCAAAATAACGATGCTACTTTATTAAATGATGGCTACAAAGATTGTTATAGAGGAGGCTTAATTTCAATATTACTTTATGCAATTAGCATTATCGAATATGTAATAGCCTTCTTTTTAGAAACTATTGTAATATTAAATCAATAATAATGTCACTAGGTATTCAATTCCTACAATCCGCCATTAAACGTCTCTCTTACTACAAAGATTTAGGCGATAAAACATTTGTACAATTAACCGATGCCGATTTTCATTTTCAGCCAAATGATACCAGCAACAGTATTGCCATCATCATACAGCATACTGCCGGCAACATGCTCAGCCGCTGGACAGATTTTTTAACCAGCGATGGAGAAAAAGATTGGCGTAACAGGGATACGGAATTTGAAGAACAGCATTTATCAAAACAACAATTGATAGACTTGTGGGAAAAAGGATGGCATTGTTTATTGAACGCCCTCAATAATTTAACAGCCGGTGATCTTTTAAAAACCATACTTATCCGCAGCGAAGGTTTATTGGTAGTTGATGCCATCAACCGCCAACTGGCGCATTACCCATATCATGTAGGGCAAATAATTTATGTTGCTAAAATAATAACCAA
>JAYURK010000171.1:0-30724 GCA_043756235.1 Ferruginibacter sp.
TTTATCAATGTACTGGCCAAAATCTCTTTTCTTTAATAACTCAATTTGTTTAGCGGGCAAATCAAATTCATAATCGCCGGGAATATATTTTTCTAAAATGCCTTTAGAAGTACATACATAATCATAATAAACAGCATCCCGGGGTTTATAACTTTTTACAGCGCCGTAACTTACCCTCATGCTCAGGTTGGCATCGGGATACATTTTTTTAACGGCTGCAGGGTTCATCTCCATAATACCTTTAAGGTAGGCTTTACCCAACTCGGTATTTTTATTTAAAAAAACATTATATAAAGAAGCATATTTTGAATTGTAATTATTTAGAAAAGCAGTGGCAAAAGCAAAGGCCGGATCGCTTTGCAATGCTTCGGCATTGGGTGCTGCAGCAAAGGTTGCCCATTTTGCATCATCGAGTAACATGGTTTTTGCAAACATGTTTTTAGCCCAGCTTTTATAAGTAGCTTCTTCCTTAAGGCTGCCAAATGTTCCTTTCATGGTTTCGTAAAAACCTATTGGGTGCTGATTTTTATCAATCTCGTTATAAAACATCATAGCTACCGATGCGGCAATTTTTTCATCGCTTATTAAATCTTCACTTTCTTTAAAGGCATTGCGGCTGGCCGTTGCGGCTTCCACAGCTTTTCTTAAATCGGCTGCAGTAGTACTTGGTTTTAATAATTTATCTTCTAAAGATTTTAAGGAAGCGGCGTACGCTGCAAGTGGCGATCCCAAAATACCTTCGTTTAAATATTGTCGCTGTTTGCCGTAGGGCGTCCAGCCGGCATAATTTTTTGCATAGTCAGTAAAAATATTCTCATAACCGCTTTTACCTTTTGCCCATGTTTTAAATTGTGTTTCGTAAGTTTCTTTTTGCTGCTGCGTTTTAAATTTTGTTAACTGTTTTGTTTCGCCATCAAAAAATTTCCAATAGTTGGCAACCGTTGCATAATTATCTGCCAGTTTTAATTTTACTGCAGGGTCTTTTATCATTTCGGTGTGCATGTATTTTAAACGCATATCTCTTAATGCCACTAAAGATGGATTTTCAATTTCGTTTTTTAATTTAATACCATAACTGGTTTCGTAACGGTTAGTGCTGCCCGGGTAACCATATATCATTGCAAAGTCGCCATCTTTTACGCCCTTTAAACTAATGGGTAAAAAATGTTTTGGTTTTAATGGTTTGTTAGCGGTGCTGTAATCAGCTGGTTTGCCACTGGCGTCGCCATAAATTCTGTATACTGCATAATCGCAGGTGTGCCTTGGCCATTCCCAGTTATCAGTATCGCCACCAAATTTTCCTACCGCTTCGGGAGGTACACCTACAATGCGTACATCTCTGTATACTTTATATACATACATTAAAAACTGGTTGCCTTTAAACATGCTGTAAATTCTGCCGGTTACTCCGTTTTCTTTATCCATTATTTTATCGGTAATAACTTTATAAACGTCGGCCATTTTTTTTGTCCGCTCGTCCCAGCTTAAACCATTTACACCTTCTTCCACTTCTTTTGTAACATCCACAATTCTGTCTAAAAATTGTACCGTTAAATCTGTTTGAATTTCCTGGTCTTTATTAAATGCATAAAAACCATCTCTTAAATAATTGTGCTCTACTGTACTTGCTTTTGCAATAGCATCGTAACCGCAATGGTGATTGGTAAACACCAGGCCTTCGGCACTTACCACTTCGGCAGTGCAACCGCGGCCAAAAAATAAAATAGCATCTTTTAAAGATGATTTGTTTACGGAATACAATTGTTCTTTGGTAAGTTTTAAACCTTTTTTTACCATATCATTGTACACCTGTTCGCCCAGTAACATGGGCAGCCACATACCTTCATCTGCACTGGCTTTAAATAAGGAGATTGATAAAACAATCGCTGCAAAAATCTTTTTCATTACGTTTTAGTTTTTAGGAAACAAATTTACTCAATATTTATTGAACGTTGAATGCTGCTGCAGCCTCACTGTAAAATAAGTTGCCCATTTGCAGTAAGCATATTCTAATTTAGCATTTCATTTTTTTTAAAAAATCTTCTCTGCAATCTTTTACATTTAACCCTTTAAGCGATAAGGGTTACGCCTTTTGTTTTATATTTGCTGTAATAACCTTGCAACTATAAATGGCCATATTCGATTTTAAATTGCCTGCTTCTATTGCCCGTGCCTTACATTTACCAGTAAGCGATCCACGGCGGCAACAAATAAATGTGCTTAAAAAATTGTTACGTAAAGCAAGGTTTACCGAGTTTGGCCAACGCTACCGTTTTGATGAAATTTTATTAAGCCGCCACCCCGGTAAAAAGTTTCAGCAGCTGGTGCCTGCATATAATTACAATAAAATTTACGATGCCTGGTGGCATAAAGCAAAAGATGGCATACCTGATGTATGCTGGCCGGGGGTAATAAAATATTTTGCGCTCAGCAGCGGTACCAGCGATGCTACCAGTAAATATATTCCCATTACCAAAGAGCTTATAAGAAGCAATGTAATTACCAGCTTTAAACAATTATTAAGTTTAACCAAATACCAGGATGTACCTAAAAGTGCAGTAGGCAAAGGTTGGCTAATGCTGGGCGGCAGCACACAATTACAAAAAGGCGCTACTTATTATGCCGGCGATTTAAGTGGCATACAACAAAAAAATATCCCCTTTTGGTTTCAGGGACTTGGCCTGTACAAACCCGGAAAAAAAATTGCCCGGCAAAAAGACTGGGGAAAAAAATTAGAAGAAATTGTAACTAACGCACCCAACTGGGATATTGGTTTTATAATTGGTGTACCGGCATGGTTGCAATTGTGTATGGAAAAAATTATTGAACGCTATAAACTCAATAACATTCACGAGATATGGCCCAACCTTTCTTTTTATGTGCATGGCGGCGTGGCCATGGAACCTTACAGAAAAGGATTTGAAAAATTATTGGGTAAGCCGCTAACTTATATAGAAACTTATTTGGCAAGCGAAGGTTTTTTGGCTTATCAAAACCGGCAGGATACCAGGGGTATGCACCTGGCCTTAAACAACAATATCTTTTTTGAATTTGTACCATTTGATGATAAAAATTTTGACAGCGAAGGCAATATGAAAGAGGAACCGGAGGCTTTGATGATTCATGAAATTGAAGAAAATAAAGACTACGCAATTTTAATAAGCACTAATGCCGGCGCATGGCGCTATGCCATTGGTGATACCATAAGATTGGTGGATGCAGCCAGAAGTGAAATTGTAATTACAGGAAGAACCAAACATTTTTTAAGTTTGGTGGGCGAGCATTTAAGTGTAGATAATATGAACAAAGCCATTGAAATGGTAAGTGAAGAATTAAATATTTCTATTCCTGAATTTACCGTGGCAGGTGTGCCCGATGGCAGTTTTTTTGCACATCACTGGTTTGTGGCAACAGATGATAAAGTAAACGCAATGTCTTTAGCAGTGCTTATAGATAATAAACTAAAAGAACTGAATGATGATTATGAGGTGGAACGCAGGCATGCCTTAAAAAATATAATAGTAGATGTGATGCCCGAAAAAAAGTTTATGGATTTTATGAAGGCAAAGGGAAAAGAAGGCGGGCAACATAAATTTCCAAGGGTATTAAAAGGAAAAATGCTGGAAGACTGGCAAAAATTTTTAACAGGCGAAACAATAAGTTGAAAAATTAATTGGTATTAAGCAACTGGCAATAAGCAATAAGCAATAAGCAACTGGCAATATGCAAAAACAATTATAATATTTCTCCTTATCTCTTATATCTTCTTAGCAAAACAACTCAACTGCTTTCACCGTTTCTGCTGTTACCCAAAATTTTATTATAACTTGAAAGCCTAAACCATTTTGTTTAATGATTGATGCTATTATTAAAGGCCTTGCCATTAGTTTATTACTAATTTTTTCTGTGGGGCCTGTAATATTTACTGTAATAAAGCAAAGCGTTAATCATGGCCGCCGTGGCGGATTTAGTTTTATTGCCGGCGTGTGGTTAAGCGATATTATTTGGGTGGTGCTTAGTGTAAGTTTCAGCGAAGCGATAAAAACAGTATTGCATTTTAAAATTCCTATTGGTATTGCCGGATGTATTTTTTTAATAGGCATGGGCGTTTATTTTGCGTTTATAAAAAAAGTAAAGCCACGCCGGGTGCAGGAGCCAACAGAAATTGCCGGAGATGAGATGACCCCCACCGGAAAACATACTAACTACTTTGCTATTTTTACCTCGGGCTTTATTATTAATACCTTAAACCCGGCTATCATTTCTTTTTGGGTTTTAATGGCAGCTTCGCTTGCAAGTGTATATTCTTTTAACCACCAGGTAATTATTTTTATTACCTGCCTTGCCGTAAACATGGTGGCCGATATAGCAAAAGTTTTAGGTGCCGGCAAACTGGGTAAAAAGTTAAGCGATAAAAATATTTTACGCATCAACCGCATATCGGGTATTTTATATTTAATTTTTGGCGCAGTAATTTTAACGGGCATTATTTATACATTGGTAAAAGATTAACACCAAAATTTCTTTTACACTAACAGCCTTTTTTATTTTGTACAATGAAAAGTATTTTACCACTGCTGCTTTTATTTAATACTGCCGCCTGTGCTCAATCGGCCGATTTTATAGTTTTAAAAAAGAAAGGAAAAACCCTGCAAAGCTTTTTTGCCGATAATACAATAGCTTTTACCACGGTAAGCGGCGCTTACATCAATGCCCAAATTAATGGTATAAAAAACGACACCTTGTATTTACAGGAATTTATTATCAGCTACATACCATCCACCATTGGTACTTATATTATTGATACGTTGGGCAGTTATCATTATAAATTTCACCACAATCAAATTAGTGCTATTGGCCGTAAAGAAAAAAAATCGTTTAATACCCGGGGAAGCGGCGCCAGTTTATTTGGCGGCGGTGTATTACTTACTGCAGCAAGTGGCGTGGTTTTTTTGGTGAATAGAAAAAATTTTAGTGCACCATTATTAATTGCTGCAGCATCGTTGGGCACGCTGGGTTATTTTATGGCCAAGGGCAGCAGCAGTGCTTTAGTAATTGGCAAAAAATATAAATTGGTTTATATGGATATGAGTAATACAAAAAACTAAATATTTATCTTGCACCTCATTTAACCTTTAATTATAAACCATTACGCTTTGAAAATTATCCGGCCTGTTTTAAAAAAAATATTTTTAGTAGTTTTTATTATTCATGTGTGCTGGTTTTTGTTTTTTGTATTTGCTAATTTTTCTGATGCTGCAATACTTTTTGATTTTAAACAAAAGCTTATTGTTTTTTTAATAATTGCAGCAGCAGCTGCAGCCATTTATTTTTTCAGGATACAAAAAATTGTGTTGGTAAAAAAAGTAGTAGCGTTTACAGCTAAAATAATTTTTACGGGCTACATTATTTTCTTTTGTTATTTTTTAATGGGTTTTATTTTTAACCCGCCGCTAAGCTTAACACAACTGGGCAGTATTGTACAGGGCAATGGTTTATCCCGGGATTATATCAGTTATAATGCCATGGGGCAAAATATTAAACTGGCTGTAATTGCCAGCGAAGATCAATTGTTTCCCGATCATGATGGGTTTGATATTAAAGCGATAAAGCTGGCCATGAAATATAATAAGCGCCATCCCAATAAAATAAGGGGCGCCAGCACACTAAGCCAGCAAACAGCTAAAAATATTTTTTTATGGCAGGGTAAAAGCAAATTAAGAAAAGGCCTGGAAATGTTTTTTACTTTTACCATTGAAACCGGCTACAGCAAAAAAATAATTTTAGAGCGCTATTTAAATATTGCCGAAATGGGCCGTGGCGTTTTTGGGGTACAGGCCGCCGCAAAAAAATATTTTAATAAAGATGCAAAAGATTTAACCCGTGGCGAGGCGGCACAAATTGCCGCCTGTTTACCCAACCCCAAATTATATTCGGTAAAACCATTAAGCAGGTATGTTGCCAGCCGCTACGATGATATTATGCGACAGATGAATAATTTGCAACAGGATGCGGATGTGCGGAAATTAATCCGTTAGCGTCAGGACGGTTAAAACCGTCAGACGCTTTCAACTGCTGCAATTGCTTTCTCCAACCTTTCGTCAAAATCACCACTAATATCTACCCACGGTACGTTTTGATTAACCATAATATCTTTATAGTGGTGGTATAATTTTTCCCGGGTAACTAAATCGGGATATTCCCTCAGCTCATCTTTTACCCAGGGCATATCTGTATTGCACAGCAGGTACAAATCATATTTTTTTTCTACAATGCGGTTTAAAATCCAATGGTGACATTTTTCAAAAACAAATTCGCACCACACTTTCATTACGTACATGTTGGTATCAATAAAAACTGGTTGATGGTTGATTGTTGATAGTTGATAGTTGTGAGTTTCCCAGGCCAACAACAAACGGTCAACGGCCAACTCTTCATTTTCCAATTGCCCTTTTGCTACGTCTAATAAATTCTCGAACGAATAGTTAGTGCCATTTTTTAAAAGATATTCTCTTGCATATTCTTTTACCCAAATAGTTTTGTAATGTGCCGCCAGTTGCTCACACAAAGTACTTTTACCAGTAGATTCCGGCCCGACGATGACCACTTTTTTAAACATTATTTTTTTTGTATTTATTAAGGTCTGCAATAAAAGTAGCTGTAAAAAATATCAGCAGCAGTACACGAAAGCCTGTTCTAAAATAATCTTGCGCAGGTAATATTAAAACATAAATTACAAATACTGCAATCAATACCGCCTTTACCCACAAAGAAATTTTTCTATTGCTCATGCCACAGGGGTTTAGTTTTTAAAACTTTTTTATACACCCTGCAACTTTCGTGGTGTGCGCCGGGTAAATAGCCGGTGCTCATTAAAAATTCATTTACAATTTCGCCACCGGTAAATTTAAAAGTTTGTTTAAATAATTTCATCCACGCTTCTTTTGTTTGGGGATGATGATGGGCTAACCAATTTTTAAGAGAACCTGATTCTTTTTGAATCATTAAAATGGCTTTTGCATTTTCAATGGCCGCATTTATTTTTAATTTATTGCGGATGATGCCGGCATCATTTAATAAACGCTGAATATCTTTTTCTTTATATCCGGCTACTTTTTTTATGCTGAAGTTGTGGTAAGCTTTTCTAAAGTTTTCCTGTTTATTTAAAATCGTTGTCCAGCTTAGTCCAGACTGGTTAATTTCTAAAATTAACCGGCAAAATAATTCGTCATCACTATCAATGGGAAAACCATAATGTTTATCGTGATAAACCTTATGAACGGTTTGCTCGCCGGGTTTAAGCGCATTGATGAAAGTGCAATAACTCATGGGTTATGTTATTCTAAATTATAAAAAAATCTTTTATAAGTGTAGTAGCCTTTTCAAATCTTTCCTCCCAGTTTCCGTAGATGCTGCAATAAGAAATACCTGATTCCATTAATTGTTGTTTGTGAAATAAATTTAAATTATTTCTTTCTTCGTTACTCAACCTTGTACCATCTTGTACAAACTCACAATCTGGTTCTAAAAAAATATAAAGATCCGCCTTATTGGCTTCTTCAATCCATCCTGCAATTTGCAGTGTTTCGTTAAAAAGATATTTTGAATAAGACTTTGTAATATTTATATCCGTATCAATAAAAAGCAGGCCGTTAGTCTTTTGCGCTCTGATTAATATTTCTTTTGCATGCAGTTCAGCAATTTCAATTAAATGTTTTGGTTTGCAATCAGTTGTTTTTTCTAAAATTTCTCTTGCCATTTCTGGTACATAATCAGTATTAAAATATTCCGCCAGTTTTTTTGTAAGCGTAGATTTACCAGTTGATTCTGTCCCCAACAGTACAATCTTTTTTACAAAATAAGGTTTAGCAACTTCGGCAATAAAATCCCAGTTCAGCAATGGATTTGCAAAAATTGCGGAAGCGGAAACCGGGTTGCTTTTTCTTTTGATATCAAAACAAATGTGTTTAATTTTTAAATATTCAGCTACATAATCGCCATACAATTCTGAACTGAAAATAATATTTATTTCGGGTAAAATATTGATAATCGCTTTACTCCATTCTAAGGAAACTTGTTTATCAGCTACAGAAGTATTCGCTAATTTATCTTCATCATACAAATAGCTAATAACTTTTACATCAGAAAATTCAGCAAAACTTTTCAGCAACCACTCTTCTCTAACCGATCCTTGTATACTTTCGTTTTTTGTATAACAAAGTAAAATACACAGCTCATCACATCGTTTTCGGGCAAAATCAAATAGATCCAGATGACCTTTATGCAAAGGCATAAACTTACCCAATACAAGTCCTCTATTCATCATCAGTGTTTTTCTTTTGCTTTTTTAACCCATGCTGCTAAGCCCCAAAAAGCAAACACAAGCAACACAAAATAATATACACTCGTAAAAACATAATGCTTTACAAAATACAAGGGGATTGATGCAATATTAGTAGCAATCCACCAGCACCAGCTTTCTACTTTTTTCTTTGTCATTAACCACATGCCGGTAAAAGCAGTAGCACTGGCTAAAGCATCGGCCCATGGTATTACACCATCATAAAATTGTTTTTTAAAATAAGTAAGAATTAAAAAAATGGTTATGTAAAAGAAAAGGAAAAAAGCAATTTGCAGTAACCATTCTTTTTTTGAGGAACGTGTAACGTGTAAAACAGTTTCCTGTTTTTTATCTTTTTTAAGCCACATGTACCAGCCAATAAAGCTCATTACAGTGTAATAAAAATTAACTCCTGCTTCACCAAATAAATTTCCTTTTACGCTTATGTAGATGTAGATAATTGTATTGATAAGCCCAACAGGGTAAACTAAAATATTTTCTTTGCGGCTATACCAAACACTTGCAAGTCCGGTAAACACTGCAATATATTCATACCATTTTGTATGTTTTATATCTGCAATAAACTGTGCGTAAATTTCTGGTAAACCCAATTCAATTTATTTTAAAAGATAATTAATATTTTCTCATTGGCCTCAGGTAGCGTATACCTTTTGATGTTTGAAACCTGGTAGCCACCTGTTGCCATTGATTATTATAGGTACGCCAAACTAAAAAATGTAAATGCGGAAATAAAGTATACCCGGTTTTTCCGCTTAAGGCGATGGGTTTACCTTGTGTAACGGTATCACCCACCTTTACCATTGCACCATCAAACTGCAGGTGCCAGTAGCCGGCCCTGCTGCCATCGGCATGTTGTATTACTATTACATTACCATCCGGCCGGTATTTTTTATTCCAGCCGCCTTTTTTTCCATCCTCTTTTACCCTTACAACAACACCATCCCGTGCAGCCGTAATAATGGTACCTCTCTTCATTTTAAAATCTAATGCCGCCCGGTTTTTGTGAGAGTACTTACTAAAATAACCCTGCACCAATAATCGTTTTTTATTTTTTTGGTAAGGAAGATGGTATACATAACTGGTATCATCTTTAATAATTCCTTTTTGCAAAAGTTTTAAATGTTTGCGCTGCGGATTGTTGCTTACCGCACAACCGGCAAGGTAAACAGCTGAACAAAAAAGTACAAAACATTTTTTAAAAAAAACAGGCATCGATATTAAGATATAATGGTAAAGATAAAAGTAATGCAATTAATCAGCCTCTGGTAAATTAACGTATATTCAATTGCAGCAAAAAGCTGGTAAAAATTATAAGTAAGAATATGTTTAAGAAGATAAGCAAAGTACTAATACCCGTTTTATACATTGGTGCAGGTATCAACCATTTTTGGCACCCCGAAGGTTATTACACCATTATTCCCGATTATTTACCCAACCATTATTTGGTAAATATTGCAGCAGGCATTGCAGAAATTATTTTGGGTGTGTTGTTTTTATTTGCACCAACAAGAACATGGGCGGCTTATGGCATTATTGCCATGCTTATAGCATTTATACCGGCACATATTGTAATGATACAAAACGGATTTTGCTTAAGAACAGGATATTGTTTACCAACATGGGCATTGTGGCTGCGGTTATTTCCTTTGCAATTTTTATTAGTGTGGTGGGCATGGAAAAACCGTAAATAACTTTTATTTACGGCATAGTTATTTTAATTGATACGGCCATTATTTTGTAATACGGTATACCACTACAGCATTACAGAAAAAAAGGTTTTTAGCATTTTCTGAAAGGGAAGGGTTGTTAGGATCTGTAATAATATTTTGTGGTAACACATAACCCGGTGTTACACTTAATATAAATCTTTTAATGGCATAAGTGGCAGCAAGGTTTACATCGTAACTGAGCAGGGTAAATCTTTTACTGCTTTCTGTAACCAGTTGTTGCGAAGGCGGTAATATAGGGAAGCCCGAATTTTTATAATAACTGCGTGTAAAATTTTGTGTACCTGCATTGGCTGTTACCGATGGTTTTATTAGAAAAACATTTTCGCCCTTAATTATTTTAAACTGATGATCCAGTACTGCATTAGCAAAATAATCGGTATTTGCTTTAGAAAAAGCAGCGCTGGCGCCAGCCGTTACATTTAAAATTTTATTTAAATGGCCAATGGTAAAACCAGCCTGGCCCTGCTGTATAGAACGTACCAAAGTACTGTTATCCTTATAAAAAAACTTATCGCCAAAAACGCTGCCGACTATTCCTTTTTGTTCGCCAAAAGTATAAGTGGCGTTAATTACCGTAGCTGCATAATCAAAATTGGTACTGGTATTTTTTGTAAAAATTACAGAAGGCGTT
This sequence comes from Ferruginibacter sp., assembly GCA_043756235.1. GTDB lineage: Bacteria > Bacteroidota > Bacteroidia > Chitinophagales > Chitinophagaceae > Ferruginibacter. The sequence goes on from JAYURK010000171.1 coordinate 10,724, forward strand.
ACCGAAAAATGTTTGCCTGCCTGTATAATTAAAGTAGGTAAAAATGCACTGCTTTTTAAACTGTCGGTACGGCCATAATAGTGTAACGGTGTAGCATAGGCCGCTGCTGCGTAAATGCTTATTTTTGAGTTTGTAACTTCGGTGCTGCTGTCGGCCACATTATTTTGTGCGCATGCTGTTGATGAAAAAAATAGCATGGCTATACTGCTTAAAGCAGGGAATAATTGTAGTTTCATAAAACGAATTTTATTGAAGAAAAAAACAGCCGCTTAAATTAAACGGCTGCTTAACTTTGACCCCCATGTATTAATTGCTTCCTGATTTACCCGATGCGGTAACTTTTGTTTTTGATTCTGCTTTTACATCAGCTTTTATACTGCCTTTAGTTTCTTTAGCAGCTTCGGCTGTTTGTTTTGCTGTTGCAGCAACTTCCGACTTTGTTTCTTTTGCAGTTTCAGCAACTACAGCTTTATTTTTTTCTGCAGCTGCACTTACTTCCGAACCCACTGTTTGTTTTGCAGAAACATCTGCATTTGCATTAACACCTGCGTTGGCCGATTGATTTGCAGAAGTGTTATTACCGTTGCTTGATGCGTTACCATTGCTTTTTACATCGGCACTAACACCTGTTTGTGCTTTTACCTGTGTAGCACTTGCAGCCTTAGCTGTTCCTTTAACTGCTGCAGCATTTTGTGCTGCCACTGCGGTTGTTTTTATTACAGCAGTTTGTGTTGCTGCTTTTGCAGTACCCACTGTACTTTGTACAGCAGATTGTGCTGCAGTTGTACTTGCAGTAGCGCCAACTGCTGCTTTAGTGGTGCTGGTAATGCCTGTTGATAATTGTGCTGAGGCTGAGGTAAAGCCAATTGCTGCTGCTGCAACAAATAAAAATTTTACTTGTGTTGTTTTCATAATCGTGATTTTAGTTTAAAAATATTACATAGTGCGTTTTTCAAATACTGTGCCAAATGAAAGACGGATTAATAAAATAAAACGCAGCCTGTGCTGTAAAATATTTTTATTTACGAAATTATTTTAAGCAGGGTTTTATACTAAATATGATAGAGCAATAGCAGAAATATTTTTAACAAAAAAAAAAAGTGACAGACATATTTATTTCAAAAAAATTTTTAATAAGCCCGGTACCATTTGCCCGGCCGCAGGTAAATTATTTTATGCTTTGTATTAAACCTTGTGGCTATATCATTGCCATTTTTATCCTGCACCTGAAAATGCAAATGCGGAAATGCACTATAACCCGTATTACCACTATAGCCAATGTGCTGCGCCTGTAATATAGTATCACCAACGTTTACCAGTACCCCGTTTTTTTGTAAATGCCAGTACATGGCCACACTGCTGTCGGCGTGTGTAATTATAATATGGTTACCTGCAGATAAATAGGCATCTTTTAATCCACCCACATCACTGTCTTCTTTTATTGCAGTAACAACTCCTGCTCTTGCTGCACAAATTTTACTGCCCTGCTTCATTTTAAAATCTAAACTGATTTCATTTTTATGGCTCATCTTACTGTTGTATGCTTGTATCAATAAAAATTTGCTGCCTTTACTAAATGGTAAACTGTATACCGGGCTGTTATCGGGTTTTACCCTGCCGCCTTTTAAATCGTAAATTTCTTTATCGGTGAGTTGTGCGTTAGCTGCGGAAGAAAATGTAATTAGTAAAAAGATAAAATAAAATTTCATACACAAATATTTTATTCAAGATAAAAACTTTTAAATAAAACATAATTAAAGTTCAATAAAGGTATATAGTACAAGGGAGTGACACAACGATGTTGAGTAAAGAATTCCAGCTTGAAAAAAATAAAAAAGCATCTTTTTTAAAAAGATGCTCAAATAATTATGCTCTAAAGCCCCTTCAGGGGTTGGGGTTATTCCGCTTCCGCCACCACTTCCTTCACCTCGGGTATCATGCGTTTCATCATACCTTCAATACCGGCTTTTAAAGTTATTGTAGATGAGGGACAACCACTGCAACTGCCCTGCATGGCTAAGTTAACGGTACCGTTTTCGTAGCTTTTAAATTGTATTGCGCCGCCGTCCATTTCTACGGCAGGCTTTACATAATTTTCTAATAATTCTTTTATACGTTTTACTACATCATCATCATCGGCATGTACTTCGTTGGTGTTGGTATTTTTCATCGCAGCCACTTCTTCATCATTAACTACGGCTTTGCCTTCTTCTAAATAATCTTTTAAAAATTGTTTTATGGTAGGAATAACATCCTGCCAATCGGCCATATCGCTTGTTTTAGTAAGCGTAATAAAATTGCTGGCTATAAAAACGGCTTTTATAAACGGAAAAGTAAACAGCTCCTGCGCCAATGGTGAAGGACCTGCACTTGCTTCATCTGCAAAATCAATACTCTTACCGGGATATAATAATTTGTTGGCCACAAACTTCATTGTTTCCGGGTTGGGTGTCATTTCGGTATAAATGCTTACTACGGTGTTTCCTGTCTTTATCATAAAATGATATTTTTTATCAATGCAAATTTAATAAGATTTGCGGTGGTTTAAAGTTAAAAAGATGGTGGAGGAGATATTTTTCGGATTTCGGAAATACAGTAGCCCGCAGATTTCGCTGATTACGCAGATGAAATACAGTGTTTAATTTTCTGCGACATCTGCGTAATCAGCGGGCAAATTTCTATTCAATTATCCTAAGCTTGGCATAATTCAACATTATCTTCTTCTCTCCATTCAAATCAAACAGCACCGTTGCAATAGGATTATGTGCAGCGCCTTCCATTTTCATTACTTCGCCAAAACCAAATTTTTGGTGTTCTACTTTTTGCCCGGCCTGTAAATTGCTGGTATCGCTGGCCACAAAATCGGCAGCAGGTGTATGTTCAATAGTTTTTTGTACTGGCTTGGGAGCAAGATAAGATGGTGTGGCTGTTTTACCCGGAGGTGCACCATATTGTTTTGCTGCATTTGCTGCTGCATTAGATTTACCTCCCCAGGCATTGCTGCCACCACCGCTAAAACCCCGGTTCATTCTTTCAAAAGCACCACCGCTGTTACCGGCATTTTTTGTGCCGCCGCCGGCATAACTTTTATCTAAATGCTCTTCGGGTATTTCTTCTAAAAAACGGCTGCTGTCGTTTTGCTGTAACTGGCCAAATCGGTAGCGGGCATTGGCGTACGTTAGCCATAGTTTATGTTTAGCTCTTGTTATGGCAACATAAAATAAACGACGCTCTTCTTCCAATTCTTCTCTTGTGTTAATACTCATCGCATTGGGAAAAAGTGTTTCCTCCAATCCACCCACAAACACCACCGGAAACTCTAAGCCTTTTGCGGCATGTATCGTCATTAATTTTACTACATCACTATCCTGTTTATCATCATCGGCATCGGTGAGTAAAACAATTTGCTGTAAATAGCCACCTAAACTGGCCCCCCCACCCCCCAAGGGGGGATTTTTAGAGTCTACTATTTCATTGTTTGCTTCAATAACTTCGCCGTCCTCATTAATTAATCCGGTGCGTATCGGGTCATCAACAAACTCTTTAATGGAGTTTAATAATTCCTGAACATTTTCGTAACGGGCAAGGCCTTCAGTAGTTTTATCGTTAAATAATTCTTTAACAATATTGGTGCTCTTACCCACTAAAATTGAAACATCGTAAGCGTTCTTTTTTGTCAATTCACTTTGAAACATTTTTATCATTGTTACAAAGTTGTCGATGCTTTCTAATGTGCCGCTTTTAAAACCATACATGGCCGCATTACAAAAAACTTCCCACAGGGTTAAATTATTTTCGTTGGCAAACAGTACCGATTTATCAAGAGTGGTTTTACCAATGCCACGTACAGGATAATTTATTATGCGTTTCAGTGCTTCTTCATCCCGTGGGTTAACCACCACTCTTAAATACGCAATAAAATCTTTTACTTCTTTACGCTGATAAAAACTCATGCCGCCGTAAATGCGGTAGGCAATGCCCATGCGGCGTAAAGCTTCTTCAAAGCTGCGGCTTTGTGCATTGGTGCGGTATAAAATGGCAAAATCTTTATTGTAATAATGATTGCGCAGTTTTTGTTCCTGTATGGTATCCGCAACGCATTTACCTTCGTCGTTATCCGTCATGGTGCGTACCAAACGTATTTTTTCGCCCTGCTCGTTATCAGTAAATAATTTTTTTTCTATCTGATTTTTGTTGTTGCCAATTACTTCGTTGGCCACACTTAAAATACTTTTGGTGCTGCGGTAGTTCTGCTCCAGCTTTACCACTTTTACTTCGTCATAATCTTTTTGAAACTGTAAAATGTTTTCTATTGTGGCGCCTCTAAAACTGTAAATACTTTGTGCATCATCACCCACCACACACACATTTTCATGCATGGCACCCAGCAGTTTTATAATTTCATATTGGGCCGTGTTGGTATCCTGGTACTCATCAATCATAATGTATTTAAACTTGCGCTGGTACTTGCTTAAACTATCCGGATTGTTTTTTAAAAGGATATACATTTTAAACAACAGGTCATCAAAATCCATGGCGCCGTTTTTAAAACAACGCTTGGCATACGCATCGTAAATTAAACCGATGGCGGGGCGATTGCTTCTGGCATCTTCCTGTTGCAAAGCCCAATCGTTAATATATTCTGCCGGGCCGATCAATGCATTTTTAGCAGCCGAAATTCTGTTATAAACAACATTGGGTTTATAATGTTTATCATCAAGGTCCAGTTCGTTTATTACCGTTTTTACCACGCTCTTTGCATCATCAGTATCATAAATAGTAAAGTTGCTGGGGTAACCCAATTTACCGGCTTCGGCTCTTAAAATTCTTGCAAACACACTGTGAAAAGTACCGATGTATAAATTTCTGGCCTCGGTATTGCCCAAAACTTTTTCCACCCTTTCCTTCATTTCGGCGGCGGCTTTGTTGGTAAATGTAAGCGCCAGTATATTAAAAGAATCTACATTATGGTAACCCATTAAATGGGCAATACGGGTAGTTAGCACTTTAGTTTTACCACTGCCTGCACCGGCAATAATCATTATGGGGCCGTCTTTATGTTCTACCGCATTTTTTTGTGGTTCGTTAAGTTCATCTAAATATTTTGGCATGGGGCGAAGTTACGAAGCCTATGTCGATTAGTATTTAGTAAATAATAAATGGGAATAATGAATTGGTGATTTATATTAAAAACAAGTCTTGTAAATAAGTTCACCAAGATCACCATACTGACTTGATTTGAAAGACAAAAAAGTTACTGTTTTTATCTTTTGTAGTTTTTTTTGATAATAAGCAAAGTCGCCAGTTTTTTTGTTTTCAATAATTTTTCTTAAACATATAAGGAGACCATTAATAGTAGTTGTATTAAGAATATTTTTAGGATTTTTTTTATCAGTTATTCCCCACTCAGCAATTAAATGTAATCTTGCGGCACCTAAAAATAAATTTATTTCTTTTGCAGAAAATTCAAGATATTCAGACAAAATAGTTTCATCATTTCCATCTTTTAGAGTTTCTTTCTTCTTATTGTTCCATAATTGAAACAAACTATCAGTCCCAACTAATTTTAATAAAGGGCGCATACCGTAACTTACAATTGAAGTTGTTTTTATTTTTCCTTTATCAAAGAAGTTAACTTCGAAAAGCTTTTCTAAACTTCCTTTTTTATTTAGTTTTTCCAATACAGCCCTAGAAATAGATTCTGCAGCAAAAGGTTTTAAAATTAATCCAATTGCTTGTTTTAAATCCGACTTGGCATTTGCTTGGTTTGAATTAATTTCAAGAAACAATTTAGCCTCAAATTTTGTTCTTTCTAAATCAGATATATTTGATGGGTATATAATTCCTGTTACTAAGAGATTTTGCTTTTCTCTTAATTTTTTTATTTTTTCATCATTCTCTCCTCCTTCATGATAAGCAAATACCCTGTGCTGACCATCAATCAAACCAATCACATTAAATTCGTTAGGTACTTGAATTTCTACCGGTTGAGTTTTTTTAATAGTACTCGGATCAACAGTGTTTTTCTTTTTATCTAAAAGTTTAGTAGTATTAGGAAGAGTGATAATAATATTATTGATAAAAACTCTTTCTTCTAAGTTTAGGTACTTTCTTATTTGTTTTATTTTACCGGAAATTATCATGCGCTGGTATAAGCTATGATCATCTTGCCAGCCATATTTTCTTAAAACATAAGATTTTTCAATCAAAGATTTAGGATCAATATAAAAAGAAACTATTTTATATCCCTTATCATAATTACTATAGGATTCTGGCAATAAAGATCCTTCGTAACTAGCAGTCTTACTCGCTGATGGTGAAATATTCTCTCCTATTTCGTTATAATTGATTTCTAAGAACTTAAAAAATTCATACCTCGACGAAGATTTAATAATACCGGTAATACTTTTAAAATACTGTACTACATAATAATCGAGAAATTTAATATTAGGTACTTGCAATTTATGCTCTGATCTAATTTCATTTCTTGAACTATAAAGAATAAACACTTTTGTTTCATCATTAGTGTAACTATTATCTCTTTTTACTTTAAAAGTTGGGAACTCATTTTCACAAAAAGTTAAAAATTCGTTTGGATCATTTAAAATATGATCATAAATAATTTTTTTACTAAGTAAATGTGCGGAAATGCCACTACTTTGAGTCTTAGTATATTCTAAAAAAATTACAATATTTTGGAAAATAAAAACATCATCGAATTCACTGGTTCTGTTTTTATATGTAAAATTTTTGCCTGCGATTCCATCAACTCTAACGAATCCAACGGAGTTAAAAATTGATCTAACCTCTGAAATGTGCTTACGTTGTATTTTTTGTTCGTCTGTGAATTTTGCCTTCTTTTTTTTTGCTTTTTTCTTTTTTGCCATGCGTCTTGTTTAAGGTTCAAGATTTAGGATGAAGAACTAATATAAAAAATGTCCAGGTTTTTTTGCGACTGCCATTTTAGAATTTGGGACAAATACCGGCTTGCCAAATTCCCTGAGTTTAAGTGTACCTTTTTTTAATTCTTTAATGCGGTTTTCTCCAACGGTAATATAGCGCTTATATTTTTCTATACCAAGGGTATTTCTATCGTTTTTTAACCCGGCAATTAAAGTTGATCCAACTCCTGAGTACGGATCCAAAATCCAATCATTTTTTTTAGTTAATGCAAGAACGCACCGTTCAACAAGCTCTACAGGGTATTGACAAGGGTGTATAGTTTTTTCTTTATGATTTGCTTTTACATTTGGTATTTCCCAAATTTCCTTTTTCCAATCGGCCTTTAGTATTTTCCAAACATCGGCAGGGTTTTTTCCTTTAGGATTCCCAGAAAATTGCCCTTTTTTTTCTCCTTTATAATGAGTTTTGCCGGGATATTTTGCAGGCACCCTTACATCATCCAAATTAAAAGTATACTTATCTGATTTTGTATACCACATTATAATTTCATACCTGCCGGAAAATCTTTGTGATGCATGAAGCCCATGTTCAAAATGCCAAATAATCCTGTTTCGTAAAATTAAATTGTGCCTTTTAAAAATTTCATGATAAAAAATATCAAGAGGAACAAGTTCTTTTGTCTTTGGATTAATATAATTGCCAACCTGCCAGCAGATACTTCCATTTTTATCTAATAAAGCAATTAGTTTTATTATTACGGCTTCAATTTCTGCTTTATAATTTTCAAGAGATTTATTTTTTTCATATTCTCTATCCATATTATAAGGCGGCGATGTCATAATGAGCTGAAATCTCTTCTTTTCTATAATCAACTTATCTAAATTCTTGCTTGCATCACCATGAAGATATGTTGCTTGTACTTTTTTTCTTTTTCGGACAATAACTTTTTTAACAGGCAACTTTGTCATATAATAAAAAAAATGAGTTGTTGCAAGTTAGATCCAATTACGGATCTATACAAATATTATTTGTTACCAGACCTTAATAACCTAAGATGCTTCGACAGTACCGTTGCCCCCGTCTAGGGAAATTGGTATCAAACCATCCGCCCAAATCCTTACACTTTTAAAAATTAGCTAATAGAATAATTACTATAAAAAAATAGCTGCAGGTCTACATTTTGTAACGAGTTGTGTTTTATCTTTATCTCACAATATCCAATCCGTATAATTAATAAACACCTATGAATTACCAAAATAGCATGAGTGATGATACGCTCATACAACATTACCTCAATGGCAATCCCAACGCTTTATCTACCCTGGTAACTTTACACAAAGACAGAATTTACCGTTCCATTTACATGATGGTGCAGGATAAATATGCAGCTGAAGAAATTTTCAGAGAAGTGTTTATTAAAATCATCGATAACATGATGGCAGGTAAAACTGCCGGTGAAGAAAATTTTTTAAAATGGGCCATCAATATTGCACATGAGCTTTGTATGGAGTACAGCCGTAAATTAAAGCCCTCTTATGTAATAGACGATTTAAAACAAGGGCAAAACCATGTAAATAATTTTCCTGTTGCTGCGGCGCTTCCCCCAATATTGTATCACCAAAGCCATAATAAAATAAAAAGCATGATAGATATGCTGCCGGAAGAACAGCGTGAAGTACTGGTGCTTAACCATTATGTGGGCCTGAGTTTAAAAGAAATTGCCGACCGGATGAAATGCAGTATTACCGTGGCTTTGGATACGATGAAATTTGGGTTGCATAACCTGCGCAAACTGATGAATGAAAAAGAGGTGAGCTTACGATAAGCGGTTAGTAAGGTAACCACGGTATGTTGATGGGTGTCCATTATTAATTAGAAGTTTTGCTACAGGCATTCAATTTAACCAACTACAAAATAATATTTCACTCCTTAAGATATTTGTACTCACAATTACCTAACTAAAAAAAATATTTTATGAAAAACTCCATTACCCTAAACGATGAGCAGGCAGTACAATTATTTATTAACGGCGATTCCCGTGGCATAGAAATTTTAATAGAACGCCACAAGGCCCGGATCTTTAGTTCTATTTATGTACTTGTAAAAGATAAGTATGTTGCTGAAGATATTTTTCAGGACCTGTTTATAAAAATTATTGAAAACCTGAGAGTAGATAATTATAAAGAGGAAAATAAATTTATTAACTGGGCCATACGCATTGCACACAACATGTGTATCGATCATTTCAGAAAAATGAAGAGCCGCCCGGTAATACGCACCAGCGATGATAAAGACATTTTTGATGTGCTTAATTTTGAAGGCGATAATGCCGAACAGGCCATAATGAAAACTCAAACACATAAAAGAGTGATGGCGCTTGTTAATATGCTGCCCGAAGACCAGCGTGAAGTAATTATTTTAAGGCATTTTGCCGATTTAAAATTTAAAGAAATTGCCGGCATATTGCAATGCAGTGTAAATACAGCCCTGGGCCGTATGCGCTATGCCCTATTAAACCTTAGAAAATTAATGGAAGAAAAACAACTGGCATTATAAGTAAACCACAACTTTTTAATAAATATAATACGAAAGCCCTTTACCCAAAGGGTTTTTTTAATAAAATAAAACGAAGAAAAAAATTAGTCTTCAAAATTTTTGTGCTTTTAATTGTAAAACATAATGAGTAAATTTAATACCATTAAACTTTACCATTATGCCATTTTTTGATTTTCACTGTCACCCGGGGTTAAAACCACAGTTTGCTAATCCTGCAACAAAACCATCTCCATGGAAATTTATTGATGCTAAGCTGGCGGTATCTAACGATATAACCATCAGCATAAATAAATTATTTAATGAAGTGCTTAACTCTCAAAGCAACTTAACCCAGCTTTGGGACAATGATGTAAAATTAATTGGGTTAATTCTGCATGCGCCAGAACAAAAAATTGGCCAGGCGCTGACTGCAAAAAAAATAGTGAATAAAGGCAGTGTAAACCTTATTGATAAAACTCAGCTGGCGTATTTAACCACTGGTGTGCATAGTTACCAATTGATAAATGAAGAACTACGCTGGCTGCAGAAAGCCCCAATGCCCACCGGAAAAAAATTTAAAATTTTAACCCGTGCATCAGAATTTGATGAAGCGGTTACTGATACAGTTTGGGGAGCAATAATAGTTGAAGGCCTGCATTGTTTTTTTAACGATCCCGCTTCTCCGGATGCAAAAATAGAATTTACCAATAATTTTAATGAGTTTACCAATAATAATACTGTGCTGGCTATTAATATTTGCCACATGCAGCAAAATGCATTTTGTAACCATGCACATGGTATTCAATTTTTTACCCCTTCATTTTTTTATCCCACCCGAAAAGGCTTTACTGCCTGGGGAGAAGAAGTAATTCAATTAATGATAAACAAAAAAATATTGGTAGATATTAAACACATGAGTTTAAAAACCCGGTGGGAATTATATACCTGGTTTAAAGATGCTACCGACGATACAAAATTTATTCAGCCCATTATATGTACACATGCAGGGGTAACCGGTTTATCCATAGCAAGCCGGGCAAAATATTTACTAAACAGGCCCGCCGATAAAGGCATGGTGTATGAAGTAACTTATTTAAAACCCAAAAGCAAGCATGATACAGAAACCTATTATAACTGCAGCAGCATTAATTTATATGATGAAGATATAGCCAATATATTTTTATCGGGAGGTATAGTTGGGCTTTCATTCGATCAGCGGATATTGGGTTTTGCAGATGAAAACGTATTGCCCAATGTAACCATACCGCATGACATGGAATACATCAGCAACCTGGAAGCTGATTTCTTTTTAGGCCCTAACCCCACTGCGTTACCAGCATGGACAGACGATACCGAAGTATGGGCAAGCGAAGATTTTGAAAATTTAGACCCATCACTTTATGTAACAATGCACCGCCGCTTTTTAATAAATAATATTGTGCATATTTTATGGGTGGCCAATAATCATCCCTTAATAGATATAAAAAAAGCTGTAAAGCAAATTTGTATTGGTACCGATTTTGACGGATTAATAAATGCCATAGACTGTTGTAAAGACGCAGATGGATTAATACAGTTGAAAGAAGATATAAGAGATGGTTTAAGCGATTTACTAAATAAAGAAGGTATACATACCATCAATGTTGATGTACTTTTAGATAATATTTTTTACAACAACGGCAAAAACTTTATGCTGGGCAGGTTAAAGGTTATGAAAGGCAACTGATAATTATATTCTATTTACTAACCGGGAAAAATTATTACGCAGTAACATTGTTTATACACAAACCCGATACTCAGCAGCAATAATCACCCTTCTTATTATCATTAATAAATATACCAAGTGGTAAAAAAGGTGTTTTCACCCCTAAAAATTACCACTTCGTGGTATTGTGTACATCCCCAAACTTCATTCTCTTTGTATCATCAACATTTACCCTTTAAACAATCTACATATTTCAGATTAAAAACAAGGACCCGAATTTAAGCCTAGCCTGAAAACTCAGAGAAACAACTTAGTAGATTTTTCTCATGCTTGAACACAACCTGTCCCGATTCCTCGGGATGGGTTTTTTATTTTATAATTAGATAACTAAAAAAATTACCAAAAAAATACTAAATTAATTAGTGTTGATAAAATAAAACTATTATCTTTGGTTCACCATTTACATTTACAAAACAAAAATGGTACGCTATAAATAGAAACACTTAAAAAATCAGACACATGAGCAACACAGACAAAATGGAAAAAACAGAAAAATCAGAAAAGTTTAAAGCGCTAAAATTAACGATGGACAAAATCGACAAAGATTTTGGCAAAGGATCGGTAATGATGATGAATGAAAAAACCAATATGGAAATAGAAGTTATTTCTACCGGTTCAATTGGTTTGGATGTGGCATTGGGTATTGGTGGTTTACCTAAAGGCAGAGTGGTAGAAATATATGGTCCCGAATCTTCGGGAAAAACTACACTGGCCATACATGTAATTGCCGAGGCACAAAAAAAGGGTGGCATGTGTGCATTTATTGATGCAGAACATGCTTTTGACAGTGTTTACGCAAAAAAATTAGGTGTAGATATTGATAATTTACTGATCTCTCAACCCGATTATGGCGAGCAGGCCTTGGAAATTGCCGATCGTTTAATTCTTTCTGGTGCACTTGATGTGGTTGTGATAGATTCTGTTGCGGCATTAGTGCCTAAAGCTGAATTGGAAGGCGAAATGGGCGACAGTAAAATGGGTTTACAGGCAAGGTTAATGAGCCAGGCTTTAAGAAAATTAACTGCTACTATTCATAAAACAAACAGTTGTTGCATATTTATTAACCAGCTTCGTGAAAAAATTGGGGTAATGTTTGGCAACCCCGAAACTACCACCGGTGGTAATGCATTAAAATTTTATGCTTCTGTAAGATTGGATATACGCCGTATGACGCAAATTAAAGATGGCGACGAAGCCGTGGGTAATCACGTTAAAGTAAAAGTGGTTAAAAATAAAGTAGCGCCACCTTTTCGCCAGGCAGAATTTGATATAATTTATGGAGAAGGTATATCTAAAGTGGGCGAAATAATTGATATGGGGGTTGAGTTAGGCATTATACAAAAAAGTGGCAGCTGGTTTAGTTACAACACCGATAAATTAGGCCAGGGCAGAGAATCGGTAAAGCAGTTAATGCTCGATAATCCGGAAATGGCCAACGAAATAGAAGCCAAAATAAGAGAAAAGGTTAAAGAGATGCAATTGGCGTAATACACCTCTTCACTGATTAGGGTTAGTAAGTACAAAGTCGTTATGTTTAAAAGCATAACGGCTTTTTTTGTTTGCCACGGATTGTACAGATTAACACGGATTAAATACATTCAACTTTAATAAATAAAAATTTGCCGAAGGAAAAAAAATCCGTGTTAATCGGTGCAATCCGTGGCAAACCTATTTGGGCTTTAGCCCAAATTACTTCGAATAAAACTTGCGGATTTGTATCAGGCTGAAAAAAAATTTAGGCGTTCAAAAAACAACCAAACGTATAAGCTTACTTTTGCTAAACCATTATGTCATTCAATAACAAAACAACAGCTCATGTAGCACTGCTGTTTACCAATCTTTTTTTTGCAATAAACTTAAGCGCTGCAAAACACCTCACTAATTTACAACTGGCCCAACCCTTTGGATTAAATTTAGTAAGAGTGGCCGTTGCTACATTATTATTTTGGCTGCTGTTTTTATTAAAACCTGTACCGGTAAAAATTGATAAAGCAGACAGGTGGCGCTTTGTACTGTGTGCATTAACAGGCGTAGCAGTAAATCAATTGTTATTCTTAAAAGGCCTTTCTTTAACTTATCCCATACACGCCTCTTTGTTAATGCTAACCACTCCAATTTTAATTGTATTTATTGCAGCGTGGGTTTTAAAAGAAAATATTGGTTGGTTAAAAATTGCTGGTTTGGCTTTGGGAATTGGCGGTGCCAGTGTTTTAATTTTAGCTAAAGGTGGTAATGGCAACAGCGCACAGGTTATTTGGGGCGATATTTTAATAATTATTAATGCAGTATCGTACACTATTTATTTTGTGCTGGTAAAACCTTTAATGGAAAAATACAATCCGGTGGTTATTATCCGGTGGATTTTTACCATTGGTTTAATAATGATATTACCTTTTTGCTGGGAAGAATTTACAGCAATACAATGGCAAAAATTTAACAGCATAGATTATACCGCTATGGCATTAGTAGTTTTTACCGGCACCTTTTTAGCCTATCTTTTTAATGTGTATGGTATAAAAATACTGGGTGCTTCGGCAGCGGGTTTTTATATTTACACACAACCATTTTTTGCCACCATTATAGCGATGATTTTTTTAGATGAAGCATTAGAGTTGTATAAAATTACCGCTGCCGTGTTAATTTTTTCAGGCGTTTACCTTGCTAATAAACCCGTAAATAAAAATGTACCACTATAATATTATAAACACAACGGCAGAGTATGAAGCCGCAATTAATTTATTTAAAGAATATGCTGCATGGCTTGGTATTGATTTAAGTTTTCAGCATTTTGAAGAAGAGTTGCAGGGCTTAAAAGAAATGTATAGTGCAGCAGATGGCGGTATAATACTCTGCAAAAAAGAAAATGAATTTATTGGTTGTGTAGCCATAAGAAGGATTAACCACAACACGGCAGAATTAAAAAGAATGTATGTACAGCCTGCATACCAGCAGCAGGGCGTGGGAAAAAAATTACTGGAGCAGGCTTTAACACTGGCGCAAAACTGTAACTATTCATTTATCAATCTGGATACACTAAACCATATGTTGCCGGCTATTAACCTGTATAAAAAATATGGATTTTATGAAATACCAGCCTATTATCATAATCCTGTTGCTTCGGCAGTATATTTTCAAAAACAATTATAAAATTTTTATTTACACTTATTGTATTTTTTTATCAAAGATTTGAAACTGTAAATTCGGTATGAAAAATTTACTCACATGGCGTCTGGTATCTTACTGCAGATAACCATTTAGATTTTACCAAGAATAAGTGTAACAACAAAAAAGTGCAGAGTATCTAAAGCTAATTACAGCTATTATATTTCTTTATTAAATTTTTTAAGCTGTATACCCGGTAATCCAGTAAATCCCAGGTGGTTTGTGAAATCGTTTCGCAATCTCCCATGGCGGCTTTTAACTGGTTAACGTAGCAGCGGTCTACTTCAATATGAATACGTGATTTTTCGCCGCGGTACGCAGCCCGGTTGTTGGAATAAGAAGTTAAGCCACCATCAAGATAATACCTTACCACCAGTTGCACGGGTGCAGGATCTGTCGGTGTTTTATAAAAATAATACTGCGTTTTTAAATCATCGGTACCAAAATATAAATTCATTTTGCCGGAGGAATACACTTCTTTTAAAACCATAACGGTATCTATTTCTTTTACGGGCAGGTAACCTAAATCAAGTTCAGAAATATTATCGTTATACAAATGCAGGTTGCAGTGCACCACTACATTTCCTTTAAATTGTTCAGCATACACACGGCTGATATTATCTGCATTAATTTCTTTTCTGTTACCGGGTGAGGTAATAATAAAAAAACCATTCTTTAATTTAACAGCACCAAACAAACTATCGCCAGTATGGGTAATAACAAAACTTTTAGTTTGTGCTGATGTGGTAAACGTAATGAGTAATGCAGCAACAAAAATTGCTATTCTCATATAGATAACTTTAATGAAATTAAAAATAGTAATCCTGCAGCAGCGTGCCGAATGGATAAACGTAATTAACGGAATTTACGGGCCTTTGGTTGTGTATGGCTGATTTTATTTTTTTGGATAATCAAAAAATAAAAATTCTTTAGTTGATTTTTTAAAATCTTTCCAGTGTTTTATATCAGCTTGCACCGCAAATACACCGCAGGTGGGCATATTATCAGTTTTGATACCTGCTGCTAAATCATTTACAAAATACGTAATGCCGGGATTGTGAGAAAACACCGCAACATTATTAAAGCTGTCATCTAAATTAATAATTACCTCATAAAAAACTTCGGGGGCTGCATGATAAAGGGCGCTTATAAAAATAATCTCTTCCTCTTTGCCCTTATATTCTTTACAAAATATTTCAGCCGTTTTTTTTGCTCTTTTTGCAGGGCTGGAAACAAAAGCATCAATTACTATTTTTTTATCCAGTAGTTTTTGTGCCATAACCGGCGCATCTCTTTTTCCCCTATCGTTAAGCGGTCTTTCAAAATCGTTACCAAAAAAACTTTGGTCACTTTTTGCATGGCGTATAAGAAGTATTGTTTTCAATTATAATGTTTATATAAAAATAAATGATTTATTGCATAAACCCGCTGTTGATTATGCCAACAAAAATTGCACCTGTTTTAAATGCATTCATTTGCATTTAATATTTTGAGCCATTGCAGAAAAATATATCTTTGAGCCAAATAACCTAAAGATGAAATTACTCCACATAAAAAAATTAATCCTCCTGTTACTTTTTTTCTATTTACCTTTTTCGGGAATGGCTTGGGGCGTGCTGGGCCACCGGATTGTTGGCCAAATTGCCGATAGTTATCTTACTAAAAATACCAAAAAAGCTATTGCAGAAATTTTAGGCAACGAGTCAGTAGCCATGGCCAGCAACTGGCCCGATTTTATAAAATCAGATCCTGCTTATAATTATCTTTCTAACTGGCATTACATTAATTTAAAAAGCGGACTTAGTTACGATAGTGTAAAATCATTTTTAATTAAAGACACGGCAACCAATGCATTTACTAAAATTAATTTTTTAGTGACGCAATTGAAAAATAAAAACCTGGAGCAGCAGCAAAAAGTTTTGTACCTGCGGGTGCTGATACATCTTGTAAGCGATGTGCATCAGCCCCTGCATGTGGGCAGGCTGGAAGATTTAGGAGGCAACAGGATAAGAGTTTTGTGGTTCAGGGATTCTACAAATTTGCATACACTGTGGGATACGCACCTGATAAATTTTCAGCAATTGAGTTATACCGAATATGCCACTTCAATTAATTTTACTACTAAAGAGCAACGCCGTATGCTGCAGCAACAGCCTTTAACGGATTGGTTTTTTGAGTCGTACCAGGTTGCAGATAAAATTTATGGCGATATTAAAACGCCACATCAAAAATTAGAATACCCTTACAATTTTAAATACGTAGACATTTTAAATAATCAATTATTAAAAGGAGGAGTAAGGCTGGCAGGTTTGCTAAACGAAATATTTGGATAGCAGGGCACCGGTATTGTATAATATTTAAACGGGGCTTGAGCCCTGTTTGTGTTTTAATACCCTCTCACATTTTTTCCTTCCATATAATTCATAAAAGCTTTATTGCACACACGGTTTCCACCCGGTGTGGGATAATTTCCGGTAAAATACCAGTCGCCGGTATTGGTGGGGCAAGCCTCATGCAGGCTTTCGATAGTTTGATAAATAACCTGTATGGGTATGGTGATATCTTTAGGCGTAATAAGTTCCGCAATTTTTTTGCTCATTTCTTTTAACGCAAAAGGCTTGTAAATTTCACGAACAACATTTTCAGTATGCAGCTGGTTATTACGTTGCAACTCTTTACACCTTTCTAATGTATCTGTTAAAATATGTTCCTGTTTTGTATCGTGCAATAATTCAATGGCTGCCCTAAATGCAATAAAATCTCCCATCTTACTCATATCAATGCCATAGCAATCTGGGTAACGTATCTGCGGAGCCGAAGAAACAATAATTATTTTTTTGGGTTGCAGCCTGCTGAGCATTCGGATGATACTTTCTTTAAGCGTGGTACCTCTTACAATGCTGTCGTCAATAACTACCAGTGTATCTTCATTTTTTTTAACGGTGCCATAGGTTATATCATATACGTGCTGCACCATCTCGTTACGGCTGCTGTCTTCTGTAATAAACGTACGCAGCTTTACATCCTTAATAGCAATTTTTTCAAACCGTATTTTACGGGTTATCATTTCAGTTAGCTGCTCTTCATCAAAATCTTTACCCCAGCTGCTGATGCGTTCTATTTTTATTTTGTTCAAATAATCTTCGGCACCTTTTAATAAACCGTAAAAAGCTGTTTCGGCTGTGTTGGGTATAAAAGAAAAAATAGTATTTTTTAAATCGTACTTAATAACTTTTAAAATAACATCACTTAAATTATATCCCAGTGCAATTCTTTCGCGGTAAATTTTTTCATCGCTGCCACGGCTAAAGTAAATGCGTTCAAAACTGCAGGCTTTTCTTTCCTTTGGTGCTACAATTTCTTCAATGGTATAACTGCCATCTGCTTTTACAATTAATGCATTGCCCGGCATTAATTCCTGCACTTCATTTTCGCCAACATTAAAAGCAGTACGTATGGCGGCCCTTTCGCTGGCAGCTACAATTACATCATCATTTATATAATAGTAAGATGGCCGGATGCCATGGGCATCTCTCATTACAAAAGCATCTCCATTACCAATTAAGCCGCTAAAATTAAAACCACCATCAAACAAGGGTACTGCTTTTTTTAAAACTTTAGCAATATCCATATGGCCCGGAAAAGCCTCATCTGCTTTTACAATAAAATGGTGTACTACTTCCATCATGGCCGCCAGGTCGCTCTGGCGCTGAAACTCACCCGGATCAATATTAACCAGGCCAAATAATTCTTCTGTATTAACTAAATTAAAATTACCTGCCAGGGCCAGGTTTCTTGCAGGTATGGTGTGGCGCTTAATAAAAGGGTGACAAAACTCTGCATTATTTTTTCCCTGTGTACCATACCTTAAATGTCCTAATAACACTTCACCTAAAAAATTTACATGCCCTTTCATCAGGCCGGGATGATTTTTAATATCGGGCTGATGTTTTTCAATTTCTGTAATTTCTTTTCCTATTTGGCTAAAAATATCTGCAATAGGCTGGTTGGCACAACTGCGCAGGCGGTGTAAAAAAGGATAGCCGGGTTCGGTATTTAATTTTACGGTAGCCACACCGGCACCATCCTGGCCACGGTTATGTTGCTTTTCCATAAGCAGGTATAGCTTGTTAAGGCCATACAATACCGTACCATATTTTTGTTGAAAATAACTGAATGGTTTGCGGAGGCGGATGAAAGCCAGGCCGCATTCGTGTTTAATTGCGTCGCTCATGATATGGAGTGAGGCGCAAAGTTAATGCATTGCAAAACAGCGGCAAATAAAAATAGAAACACAACAAGGATAATTAAGCTGTAAAAAAAATTTATAAGCCACTTAATGATAAACCAACCTGAAAAGGTTTTATTTGAGGGCCCACACCATCTTTTAATAAATTATTTATTTGATAACTGCCAAATAAACTAAAATTACCCAATCCTACACGGCCGGTAACTGATAAACGGGTGCTGTTAAAATAACGTTTGCTGCTTTCTTTTTCGGTGAAAGAATTAATGTTTCCACCACCCTTATTTTGCAAATTTTTTCCTTTTGTATGTACATTTAATAATGTACCCACTTTAATACCCAGGGCTGCTTTAAAACTTTTATTGTTTTTTTCAGGGTTGTCTGTAAACCTTAACTCCACGGGAATTTCTAAAAAAGCAGTGGTAAGTTTATATTTTTTAAAACGGTCAGTAGAGTCTAAAGAAGTAAAAGGCAAAATTGTTTTGGTAGAAGCAATGTCAACTTTTAATGTTTTAAAATACATATTGCTGGTGCCCACACCCACTCCAAAAGCGGCACTTAAACGTGGATTATTTTTAAAAGGCCTGTTCATCATAACATAAACATTAGCTCCTCTGCTTAATCCTTTTAAATGAGAAGTAATACTGTCCGGCGCTCCGGTCCAATGGTCGGTGGCCAGTTGTACCATTAAATGATCCCCGGCTCTATCGGCCAGCTTAACTTTATTTACAGGATTATTATTTTGTGCAGCTACTGCAGTTATGGCTAACAGGTAAATAAAAGCAAGTACTATTTTCTTCATAATTAATTTTGAAGCTGCAAAATAACGTCAAATAATTTAATGAAGCGTTAAATAAATAATAGGGAGTTATAAAAAATAGCGCTGATGCTGGAACACCAGCTGCGGTAAAACCAGAAGAAAGAAAGATTTATAAACCTTATTTTTTGTTGGCGATTTTGAGGGCGCGGGAAGAACTTTTACACAAAACCTTTAAGATATCGCAAGTGGTTTTGTAAAATTTATCAGCTGTTGGGCTTGAAAAATGTATTATAAACTTTACAAAATTAAAGTGCAATTATATTTGGTTTGTATAATGTAAAAGCCTGGAATAAGTTAGGATACCTGCAGGGATAATTAAAATATAGGAGAGAGAAAAACCCATGGCCATTATTTAAATGTACAAACAAATTAAAAATTTAAATTGCTTTGATTATATTTGCCCCCTCAAAACAAGTTTTTGAGATTATTTAAAAGAATACTTTCTCTTATTGTACCAGCAATAAGGGGTTACATAAAAATCTTTCTTGAAAAAGAAAGGGC
The DNA here is from genome assembly GCA_043756235.1 of Ferruginibacter sp. Classification (GTDB taxonomy): domain Bacteria; phylum Bacteroidota; class Bacteroidia; order Chitinophagales; family Chitinophagaceae; genus Ferruginibacter. Next base: position 30,656 of record JAYURK010000171.1, read on the forward strand.
CTATAGCTCAGCTGGTTAGAGCACCTGACTCATAATCAGGGGGTCCCTGGTTCGAGCCCAGGTGGGCCC
>JAYURK010000172.1:0-76721 GCA_043756235.1 Ferruginibacter sp.
GAGTCACCCCCAAAGGGTGACTCACCCGGTTTGGAGTGCGGTTACATATTCTCCAGCTTTAACCCTTTTTTTATTTTATATAAAAAATTTCCTGCGGGAGAACGGAGTAAGTAAAATAATGTTTTAAGCCTAAGTTGCCAGAGGTGCAATTTCAGGCTGTTGCCAAAGTGTTTTTCGTAGCTGTTCTTTGTTTCTGCTAATGCTAAAAAATAATTGTTGCTGCTAACCCCGGCAGGCGCAAAGTTTACCAGAGGTACATTGATGAATATAAATTTTTCATTGGCAATCCGGCATAGAAAATCATAATCGGCTGCAATTTTTAGCGATGTATCGTACAGGCCATATTTATCATGAAGGCCTTTTTTTACAAACATACTCTGGTGGCATATGCTTCGCATACCACGATAGAGTTTATTTTTTTTAAAGGGTTTGCCAATGATCACCCATTGGTTGCCCCTTAATAATCTGTATTTGCCGTGCAGCCATTGTACAGATGCATCGCTGTTAAAGGTATTGGCGGCGGTTGTAATAACATGCTCATCAAAAAAACTATCTCCAGCATTTAGCATTACCACAATGTTACCTTTTGCATGATGTATACCTTTGTTGATGGCATCATAAATGCCCTTATCGGGTTCGCAGATCCAGCGGCGGTAGCCGGGTTGAGGGCTGGCATTTAAATAGTTTTTTATTTCAGCAGTGGAAGAGCCGTCGATGATCAGGTGCTCAAACGGCGGTTGTAATTGTATATCAACCGATGCACAGGTATCAATAAGTTCTTGTAAATTATTATAGCAGATAGTTATTACACTAATAGTATTTGATGCTTGCATATGGCAGCAAATTTATTTAATATGCAGCATTAATCTGCATAAAAAAAGAGCAACAGTTTAAATGTTGCTCCCTGTATATTTTTTCTTTTACATTTTTAATTTCCCATTCCCTGTTGTGCATTTTGCATACTATCCATTTCGCCCCTCATATTTTTACGCTTTAATAAATTCACATCAAATTTTCCAAAGCGCCAGTTAAAACTTAACCGGGCTACCTGCGGATCTCTGCGGCGTTGGGTATCATAAATTAAAAAAGCACTTTCGGCATGTGTAGCATTTAATTTTGTGCGAAACACATCATTCATTTGTAAGGTAACAGAAGCGGCGTTATTCTTTAAAAAATCTTTTCTTATTGCAATCTCCACACCATAGTTTGGTTTAATAAAACCTTGTGCACCCGGCTGGCTTTGGCCAAAACCGCCGCCGCCCATAAAACCTCCACCACCACGGCCGCCACCGCCACCACCACTGCTGCTTGCCGGTAATAATGTTTTAGCCTGATAATCGCCACTTAACTGAATGGAATAATTTTTAGGCAACTTAAAACTGTTATTGATTTTTGCAAACCAGCTAACCTGCGATTGATTAGTAGTGCCCGGAATATTACCAGCTTTTAAATCTGTTTTATACAAATTAAAATTGGTCGACAAATCCCACCAGCTTAAAAATTTATCTCTTAGTGTTAATTCTAACCCGTAAGTAAAACTGCTGTTGGCATTAGCATAAGTTGTAAATGTGGCACTGTCGGATATGGCAGTATTAGGATTAGCATCCCTGTACTGGTAACGGGTAATTAAATCGTTGGTATTACGGAAATAGGCAGTGGTTAATAAAGAGTGTTTAGCATTAAACTGGTTTTGGTAAGAGAGTTCAGCAAGATTGGTAAACTCTGGTATTAAATCAGGGTTGCCTTTTGATATATTCAGCGGATCGCTTACATCTATAAATGGTATGAGCTGAAAAAAGTTGGGCCTGTTTATTTTTCTGCTGAAATTTAATTGCATGTCTTCTTTCTCTGTTAATTTATAAGTGAAAAAAGCACTGGGGAATAATGTAAATGGATAACTGTTGCTAAACTTTTGGTCTTTGGTTAAAAGGTTTCCATCATACTTGCTGCTTTCTAACCTTAAACCCAACTGGTAAGTAAAATTTTTAAGTTGCTGCGAAAAAGTAGTGTAACCTGCAAAAACCTGGTCGTTAAATTTATAATCAGAAATTATTTTATTGCCATAAAAAATTTGGCCACTGTTATTTTTATAAATATTTAAAATGGTATTGTAACTGTTAAAATCCCTGAAAGCGGCCCGTACACCTGTTTCAAATTTCATTTTTTCGTTTATAGGATTGGTAAAATCTGTTTGTACTGTTACAAATTTGGTAATGCCGCCGCCGGTTGTATTTTGAAAAAGATTTAAACCTTTGGGGCTGTTGTTGGCGGCAAATTGCTGCTGGTCGTTTTCGGAGTTATTATCGTTTTTACTGTAATTAAAATTTACATCTGCAGTAAGTTCTTTACCAGGTTTTGCATAGTTATGTTTAAAACTTAATGTGGTACCATAATTTCTAAAATTACCAATACTGTTTGATTTACGGGTGGCAGTTTCAAAAGCTTTGGCGCCACCGGTATAGCTGGTATCATTAACGCTGGTTAAAAAATCATTTGTTTTAAACTGGCCTCTTACAATATTGCCGCCAATGGTAAAAGTATTGCGGTTGTTCAATAAATAATCCATACCCATACGGCCAAAGCTAAAAAAGCCAGTGTTAACAGGGTTGTTCATTTGTAAAGAGTGGGCAATATTATTGGTAAAAATATCGGTCCGCTCTGTAATTACTTCGCTTTTAGATTTACGTATACCCAGCATACCTGCAGCAAAAAAGTTTACTTTTTGTTGCTTGATATTGATGTCTCCACCAAAGCCCGGCCTGCCGCGGCTGTCTATGCTGGCCCTTACATTACCGTTATACCCTGCTTTACGATTTTTTTTAAGCACAATGTTTAAAATGCCGGCACCGCCACCACTGGCATCGTATTTTGCACTGGGGTTCGTTATTAATTCTACAGTTGCAATGGCATCCGCAGGTATTTGTTCCAGCGTCATTGTTGTGGGCCTGCCATCTACAAAAATTTGCGGAGCGGCATTACGCATGGTAACATTACCATCAATATCAACATTTACACTGGGTACATTTTTCATCACATCTACTGCTGTACCACCCACGCTGGTAAGATTTTTTTCTACATTAAAAATTTTACGGTCAATACTCATTGTGAGTAATGATTTGTTGGCCACAACAGTAACTCCCTGCAGTTGCAGGGCATCAACCTCTAATTTAAAATTGCCTAAATCTTTGTCAACTGCATTCAGCATGCCGCTCATGTCGCCATTTCTCATGCCTGCCATGTTTAATGCAAATGCAACTTTTCTTTCGTAAGGCTTATAACCTATAGCGCTAATTTTTAGGTTATACTGCGCCATTACCGGCAAGTTTTCAATACTAAACTCGCCATTTTTTGAAGTTAGCATGCCGCCAACTACCACGTCTTTTCTTTTTTTGGTTACAGTATCTAATTTATTTTGAATAAGCTGAACCGAAGCCGCTTCAACAGGCTTATTGGTAGCACTGTCAATTATTTTTCCGTAAAAATGACCTGTATTCATATTTTGACCACCACCCATTTGCCCCCGTGCTCCTCCAGGCATTTGTGCATGTACTGTAATTGCTCCACCAATAATGGCAAGGCTTAAACAAATTCTTAAAAAATTCATGATTAATTTTTAATGTTAATGTACTGATTAGACGTTATTGTTAAAAAAAACTGTCGCTGAAAAAAAATAATAACCAAAGGTGACTGCAAAAGTTTAATTGCATGTTGCATCATTGATGAGTGGTAGTATAACTTGGGGAGGTGAAAAAATGAGGGTTTAATCAGGGAATCAAAAAATTATTTCAAGTTGATAGCCGCTTCTATAATTTTAGAAATTTCGGAAGCTCTGGTTACTACCATTAAATGCCCGCCACCTTTTACCGTGTATTGCGGTTTAAAATTTATGATGGGCAATACCCGGTCTTTTGTGCCATGGATCCTCACCAGGTTTTCGGGGCTAACTTTTCTTTTCCAGTTTAAAATTTCATTAACGGCCCAGGCAGAGAATTCTGAATTGGTAGCAGCCAGTATCTCGTTTAAAAGTAATTTATCTTTTGGGTCAGAAATACCAAACACCCAATTGGTTAATACATTTATTTTATTAGTAGATTTTATAGGTATTATCTTATTTAGTTTTAAAAACCCGGCCAGCCTGTAATAAAAAGGCAGCTCCTGCCGCCGCGTTACGCTGGAGAGTAAAATTGTTTTTTGGGGTGTTACAAATTCCAGCATTTCCGTGGCTAGTATACCACCAAAAGATAAACCGGCTAAAATAAAAGGTTTTGAAGTATCAATTTTTGCTGCAATTCTTTTTGCATATTGGCGTAAGGGTTCGTGCTTTTCGGGTATAAGCCAGTCGATAAATATTACCTCAATATTTTCAGCAAAGGTTAAATATTTAAATGCCCTGCTATCGGCACCCAACCCACTAAGAAAATAGATGGTCACGACTTTATTATTTTTTATCTTAATTACTCAAAACTTGTATCAGCACCTGCACCAGCCCAATTAAAAAACCAAACACTCCACCAATAACTTCTAAAAATTGAAATTCTTTTTTGGTGATCTGGTTTAAAATATCTTCCAGCTTACCAGAAGAAAAACTGGCCACTTTTTCGGTTACAATTTTTTCCAGGTCCAGGTCTTTTTCCAGTTTGGTCATATAACTTTTCATCAGGATGGGAAACAGGCTCTCCAGTTCCATTAAAAAACCCTCTTTTAATTGAGTAATAGTTTTATCGCCAATAAACATCGACAGCATGGGAAAAATGGTGCTTAATTTTTCTCTTAAAAAAGTATCAATATGCTTTTCAATCTCTGGTTTAAGCATTAATAAATTATCGGGGTTGGTAACTTTGGCTTCTATTTCGGCAAAAGATAAAAATTCTTTACTTACAACCTGTCCCAGCTTTTCGGCAATTAATTGTTGATTTTTTGGAAAGATGCCTTGTAATTTAAAACCTAAAATATTTATGGGGTTACGGGGATGAAATAACATTTTAATTGCCACCCATGTGGTTATCCAACCGGTAAAAGCTGATAATAAAACAGGAATAATGTAAGCGGTCCATTGCATTTTTAAACGTATTTTATTACAAAGAAAGCCAATTTAACCCGCTTGCTCAAAATGTAATTTTGAAGGAGAAAAGTTTTTTGTTACTTTTGCTGTCCCATAAAAAATGGTAGTCGTAGCTCAGTTGGTTAGAGCATCAGATTGTGATTCTGAGGGTCGGGGGTTCGAGCCCCCTCGATTACCCACTTAAAAAGATTTTTGCATTAACTGCAAAAGTCTTTTTTTTTGAAAAAAAATGTTAAGCATGCAGGGTATTTATCCCCGCATTTTTCCACAAAAACCAATTAACAAAACATTATTCTGGTATTGGCGTTAACTTCAAATAAAAACAATGCTTTTACGTTAATTTTACAGCATGCAACAAATTGCAAACTTTATGATGAGCAAAAAATTTATTCCGGTTATACTGGTACTTACCGGGGCCAGCTTTTTCATTGCGTTTCAATCGCAGGGAAAAAATGAGAATGAAGACAATCCTAAATCAAGGTACGCAAAGGTTTTGCGTAACGTGGGCATTTTGCTGGAGGAGGGCCATTACAGTCCTAAAAAAATTGACGATGATTTTTCCCAGGTTGTTTTCAAAAAATTTGTAAATGAGCTGGACAATGAAAAAAGCGTTTTTCTACAAAGCGATATTACTTCTTTTAAGCAATTTGAAGCAAAAGTTGACGATGAAATACATGGCAGCGACCTGCAATCTTTTTTTGCAGTTAACACCACGTACATGAAAAGGAGAGACGAAAGTTTTGGATTGATCAATGATATATTAGCCACGCCATTTGATTTTACAAAAGATGAATCTGTGCAGGCAGACAGGGATAAAGTTAGTTTTCCTGCAACAGAAGCGGAGCGTAAAGAAGTATGGAGAAAATCTTTAAAATACATTGTACTAGGCAAGTTTGTAGAGTTGCAGGAAGAAAGAGAAAAAAATAAAGGGAAGAAAGATTTTGTGCATAAAGCCGATAGTACTTTAGAAAGAGAAGCAAGGGAATATGTGAAAAAGCGTATGGAAAGATCGATGACTACTAAAAAAACGCACGAAACAACTGATCAAAACTTCAGCACTTTTGTAAATGCCATTACTCAAACTATGGATCCGCATACTGATTATTTTCCACCAATTGATAAGCGTGGTTTTGATGAAAGTATGAGTGGTGGTTTTTATGGCATTGGCGCACAGTTAAAAGAAGAAGATGGCAAAATTAAAATTGCCAGTGTTATTACCGGTATGCCTGCCGAAAGAAATGGCGAATTAAAAATTGATGATGAAATTATTAAAATTGCCCAAGGCAAAAACGAGCCGGTAGATGTTACCGGTTATGCGGTAACCGATGCTGTAAAATTAATCAGGGGCGCAGATAAAGGGTCGGAGGTAAGGTTGACCATTAAAAAAGTGGACGGAACAATTAAAGTAGTGTCTTTATTAAGAGATAAAATTAAACTGGAAGATACTTTTGCAAAAAGTGCCGTTATACAGGGCGAACATAAGATAGGCTACATTTATTTGCCCGAGTTTTACCAGGATTTTCAGGATCCTAACGGACCAAGGTGCAGCAATGATGTAGCAAAAGAAGTACAAAAATTAAAAGCAGAAAATGTAGAAGGTATCATCATCGATTTAAGAGGTAATGGTGGCGGATCTTTATCTGAAGTAGTAAAGATGGTGGGCTTATTTATTGAAGACGGCCCCATTGTGCAGGTAAAAGGCCGTGATGAAAAAGCAACAGTTTTAAGAGACAGGGATAAAAATATTTTATACACCGGTCCGCTTACGGTAATGGTTGATGAGTTTAGTGCCTCAGCATCCGAAATATTTGCTGCTGCCATACAGGATTATAAACGTGGTATAATTGTAGGCAGTACTTCAACTTATGGTAAAGGAACGGTACAACGCAATATCCCTTTATCGCCTGAAAGCGAAAATCCTTTGTTTGCAAATAAAAATGCAGAAGATTTAGGAGCTTTAAAGTTAACGCTGCAAAAGTTTTATCGCATTAATGGTGGCGCCACACAATTGAAAGGTGTTACCCCCGATATCGTTTTAGCCGACAGGTATGAGCATTTAAAATTTCGTGAAAAAGATAACACTACAGCATTAAGCTGGGATGAAATACCGAAGGCAGAATACCAGCCGTGGACAAGTACCATAAGTAACGATGCTGTGGTTAGTACAACTTATGATAAGATTAATAAAGGATCGGTTTTTAGTAAAATAAAAAGCAATATCAATTGGCTAAGTACCTACAGCCAAAAAGAATATTCTTTAAATATTGTAAAATATAAAGAAGAACAAAAGCAGGTAAAAGCAACTTACAAGCAACTGGATACTTTGCTTAAGTTACAAAAAGAACTGGTGGTTAAAAATGTAAGCGCAGATGTGGCAACCATTAACGAAGCTAAAGACAGGGCCGACAGAAATGTACAGTGGCTTAAGCGTTTAAGTGGCGACATTTACCTTGATGAAACTATGAAAGTGGTTAACACCATGATCCTGCAAAAAGCAACCGCAAAAAAATAAACAAAATATATTTCAACTCAAAATCCCATTGTACATTGTATAGTGGGATTTTTATTGCAGGTATTTTTCTTTTAAAATATTAATGTGATGATAAACATGCCCAATGCTGGTAAAGCCCATACTCATGGCTATTACATTGTTGTTGTTGGCAACACCTTCATTTTGTAAAGCAGTATCAGTAAAACTTTGAAACAGCATCTCTGTTGATTTTCTTACCAATAAAAACTCTTCTACTAAATTTTTCCAGGTGCGGTTTGCTGCATTGCTGGCGGCTGCATATTCATTTTCATCAAAGCCGGGTAACGACGCTTTTTCGTTACGGGCAAAACATAAACTGCGGTATGCAAAAATGCGTTCTGTATCTGTAATGTGTTGCATCAGTTCTTTAATTGTCCATTTACCCGGGGCGTATGTGTGGTTAGACTGGTCTTCTGTAATATCAGAAAGAAATGCGGTAATAACGGCGTATTGTTTTTGAAAGGCAGCCGTAAGATCTTCTTCAGGAACCAGATCAATATACTTTTGAAAGTAAGCCGGATGGCTGGTGGGGGTTGGTTTAGACATTATAGTAATAATTTTAAATTTGAGAAGTAAATTTAAGAAAATTATTTATTGCAACTGCAGGTTTACTGTTGAATCAGTAATGGGGGACGGATTAAAATTCAATATTTTTTTAATTAACCTTTACTTTATCCAGCAACTCACTGGGCAAAAGACCAAATTCTTTTTTAAAAGCTGCGGTAAAATTTGTAATTCCGGAGTAGCCAATTATATGGGCTGTATCGCTAACGGAGTGTTTGCCGGTTTTCATAAAATCGTACGCTATAGTTAGGCGTTTCTTTTGATAATATTCAAACGAACTTACGTTATAAACTTTTTGAAAAAGATTGATAAATTTAGTACGGCACATACAGCTGATACGGCTCAGCTGCTCTACGCCGGGAAAAGGATCCATCAGGTTGTCGTTAATAAATTTTTCTGCCTGTTGCAGCATGTGTATGTCATCGTGGCTGGCAATTAAAAAATGATTATCTGTATCTTCTTTAGTTAAAATATCTTTTAAAAAACTTTCCAGCAAACTTAAAACCCTGCCATCGTAATAGAGGTTTTCTAAAAGCGTTAAAGTAGTGCCATTAAATATTTCATTAAAAAATTTATTTTGTTCGGGGCTTAAAAATTCTTTTCTTAAGTTAGCATTTTGATTTACAAGGTAGCGTATAAATTTATCTTTACTTACAGAATCATGCAGCACATTGTCCACCCAGTTTTCTTTCATCAAAACAAAAACTGCTTTTACTTCCAGCCCGGGCTCAATTACTACTGTTTCCTGCAGGCGGGTGCTTTTGCATTGAACAGAACCCAGGCTTTTATTATTTAAAACAATTTCATTACAGTCGTAATCATGCAGGCTGCATTTTGCAAATGTAAAATCCTGAAAGGTTATAGCTATATGATTATTTGAAGTAGGAAATCTTCTGAATGTCATTTTTTGCCTGGCAGTATAATGAATTATCTGGAAAGACATGAACTCATTAATTTTACAAAATTTACTGTATCCTTCTGCAATTGCTTCGGGATATTTTATTTCGTTATTAATTAACGGAACGCCCAATTTTTCTGACAGTTTACCGGCATACTTAAAAAGGTCACTGTAATTAAAATCAAAACAAAATTCGTTCGACATCATACAAAAAAAATTTATTCTTTTTTTTAAGCAGTTATTACCTCATCAACATTAATTTTCCAGTTGTTATTATTTCTCCATCACCTCTAAGCACCCGGTAAATAAATAACCCCGGCATTATACCATTGGTTTTAATTTGCCCGTTTATTCCAATGGGCTGCCTTTTTATTATGCGCCCCTGAATATCCATTATTTGAAATTGCATGTTATTATATCCTTCTTTTACCTGGTAATTTAATAACTGCGTTTGCCTTACCGGGTTGGGGTATAAAAAAATAAAATTACGGCCATTGCTGATTATCGCCACGGTTTCGGTGTACACAAAACTTCCATTATTAAAAATTATTTTTGCCCTGTAATAATTGGCGCCTTCCATTGGGGTATTATCGGCAGCCGTGTATATAAATTGTCCTGTAATTGCCGTTAGTTGTTGCAGTGTACCGCTGCCCGCAGTATTGTGCTGTAACTTTTCAAAAACAATGCTGCCAATTTTTTCAGATGTGCTTAACTGTAATGTAAGCATTACTTTACCATCATTACTTTCCACAAGAAAATTTTTATAAAAACAGTTTACGCCCTGTTTGCTTACATCCACAGCAGCACTTCTTGCAGCAGATAGGTTATTCGATAATATTGGTAGTAAAGCGTAAACATTTGGAGTAAAATTATTTCTAATCAGTTTTACACTGGTGTCGGTGGTAGTAATTATTGTTTTAAGATAGGCACTGTCTGCAAGTGCATACAGTTTGTAGCTGCTGGCATAAATATGTTTATTCCACGATAATTGCATAGAATCTGTACACACAAAATCTACATTTATTTTTGTTACCGGGGCAATTATAAAATCAGGAGAAAAAAATGTTCCGTAGCTGCAATTCATTTTTAACTTTGCAGCAACGGCAGTATCAGGTATTGGCCATTCGTACTGCTGCTTAATTAATTTTATATCCGTACCAATTGTTTGCCAGGTTACTCCATTATTATAACTTATAAAAAAGTTGCCGGTGGTATTGGTATCTGCCGGCACTGTTTTCCATATAATTTTAAGGGTATTATTTTCGTTCCTGTCTACGTCACCTGTACCTGCCGGATTAATAAATGTAAAATTTCCAACAGTATCCCAATTGTAAGCGATTGCAAAATTTTGTTTGCTAAATGTTTTAATTTGTTTGCCGGTAATTTTAACCTGGTAAATACCACCAGCGGGTACGGCTATACTAACTTGTTCGGCAGTATTTAAAGAATCTCTTTTTCTTTGGGGTAAATAATTTAAAGAATCTGCTGCTGCAAATGTGCTGAGGCACCACGGTAAAAAAACTTTACCTGTTGCGGCTTCCCGCACTTCAATATCAATATCGTTTACTAAAGCTTTATTATTGTTTAAACTTGCTGCAGTATCTGTATAACTCAGGTTTATTTTAAAGTTTGCCGCCTGTGCAGGAACAGCAATATTTTTTAACCATGTTTCATTTTGGGCAACTGCACTTTCTATAAACCTGTTTTGCTGAATAGTTTTTAAAGCATTAAAAATATTTAATGCTCCAAAACCCGAACGATGATCTATTCCTTTATTACCAATATCATCGGCACTATTGTATAAAACAGCTTTTATTAATGCGGCCGTTGGTAATTCATTACTGTTACTGTCTTTATAAACCTGTTGTAACAATGCAACGCCACCACTTATTATTGCTGCAGCGTCCGATGTGCCATTAGCCCCAAGCGCTGCTAACTGTGGCGCCATTCTTCCATCGTACATTGGGCCTGCAGAACTAAAAGGAGTAATATTGCCGCCTGTATCAGTAGCAGCAACAGTAATTATATTTTTTGCCATTTTAAAATTGCCGGTAATGTTTGCAAAGCCATTAAGATTGGCGTACGGACCCTGTGTGCTTGCTTCCTGCCCTTTATTACCCGAAGAAAAAATATGCACTAAACTTTTATACTGCATGGTTTGTGCATCGTAAGCTGCAGCCTCGGCGCCGTAAAAATTTTGTATAACGGTACCGTATGAGTGATTTTGAACCGATACATTATTTTGTGCCAGCAAGTTTCCATCATCCGGAAAAAGTGCATCAAAGGAGGATGGGAAAAAAAAACATTGCCAGGCAAGGCCTTTACCGGTGTAAAAGCTGTTGCCTGCTCCGCCGGCAAGCGTGGCAATAACAGTGGCATGATTATCCGTTTGTGTATTGGCAAGCCCTGATTTTTTTACCCGCTTTAAAAGATCTATATCCAGTTCCTCCATCTTTTTTTCTTTTATACCTATAGTAATATCGTTGCCCGTGGCGCCGGGTATATTGGCATTGGTATAATTTATGGCGTTTAAGCTCCGGTTATAGCCAATTACCTGTATTTCAGTTTTCGGGGTAAAATAAATATCTGCAAACAATACATTACTGTCGGGTAATACATGCTTCAAAAAATAAGCAGGAGTGCAAATGATCACGGCAGCGTTTTGATCTTTATAAAGATGTAATAATTTCAAATTTTCGCTGGAGTAATTATTCAGCAGGGCATTAATATTTGCTGCAGTAATTGTAAAGGCTGTATTTTTATTTTTTGATAAAGAATGTAAAAGCGGGTGTGTTAATGATGGCGATAATTTCCAGAGATCATTTGCGGGAGCAATATTTTCAGCACAATTGCTCTTGGTTTTCAAATACTGTTTTTCATCGAGTTGTACAATATTTACGGTAGCAGTAATGCGTCGAATAATTTTGTAGTTGCAATTTTGTAAATCGTTAGTCAGCTGTTGTTTCACTACATAAAAAGGCGACAATTTATTTTGATTATTTAAAACGTAGAAATTAAATATACTATCGGTGGTGCTTTTAATATTCAGCTGTGCAAATGCAGCATTTATACTTAACAATCCAAACAAAATTATTAAAAAAAATTTGGTGTAATTATGGAGAAAATAGCAGCGGTGTTTATGGTACAAATTCATAAGCATAAGTAAATCAAGTTTAATAAATTAAGTTGAAGATGTTTTATGCAATACCATAATACCCGGTTAGCGGTAAATGTAAAATAATGGATTTTGAATAAAGCATAAAAATTATTACTAAATGTTTATGCACTGTTTTTTGATGCATTAAAAATGTACAAATGATTTGTGCATAGCATCAATAATTTTTAAACAAACACCCCTTTCCGGTAAAAGAAAGGGGTGCTGGTTAATTATATAATTGTAATCTTAATATACATAATTCAATGCTGTATTATCAGCACTGGTGAAAGGACGGTTAAGCGTTGTGCTGCCACATGCCAGCATCCATGACCCTGAGCTTGGCCCGGTTGGCGTGCCCGGAATATGTATTGCACCAACACCTGCAGTGCCTTCGTTAGTTGCTGCTCCACCACAACTGTAAGAGCGGTTCATATAATCTGTATGACGGAAGCCAATGCAATGCCCCATTTCATGCGCAATGGTTGTTGCTAATGGATTTACTGCAACACCCGTTGTATACCAGTAAGTATTCATTCTTATAGTATTGTACGGATTACCACCTGATGGAAAGCCTGCACTGCCCAGGGTATTACTTACCTGGTAAAAGGTAACAATGTTGATGTTGGCACTGGTGCCGCTTACACGCTGAAACTTTAACCGTAAGGGTAAGGCATTGTACCTTCTGATGGCTTCATCGGTGGCAGCAATAAAATTAGCCTGCGAAGTGTTTAATGATACGGTGATAGTTCTTGTACCACTTACCAGGTTTGTAGTACGGTAGTGTTCAACATCAGCAACTATCATTTCGGGGCCGTTATTGTTGCCCATATCTGCAAGTTGGGCCTGAGTTAAAAAAATGTCTCCTTCAATTAAGTAACCACCATCGGTTACCTCTATACGATTTTCATTAAAACCTGCAGCTTTTACCATTGCAGTAATTTCCGCTGATATTGCAGGCTCAGTAATTACATTTTCTTGTTTTTTACAGGATACCATTACTAAAGCAGCAAAAGCAATAACGCCTGAACATTTAAAAATTCTTTTCATAAAATTGTTTGTTTTAGTTAAAAAAATGAATGAAGTACAAGGTAGGGGCTAATTAACACTCAATTTTTATGCTAAGTACATATCATGATATAGTTAGTACAAATTGTAAAGGAAAAGTTAAAAAGTGAAACGTAGTTTTACTGGAGAAATATACGTTTAACGTACCGCGATACTATTTATTAATTGCCTGCTTTAATTTATTTTATACCCTTGATAAATTTATTTTTTTAAAAATAACCTGGCGTTTATTATTTCTTGCCGCTTTGCAACACCATTACCGGCAGCCATAGTTAGCTGCCTGAAATACAATGTAGCTTTTTCAGAATCATTAATTTTTTCGGCAGCTAAACCAGCACCGTATAATGCATTAAAACGGTTAGGGTGTTTTTTTAAATCCTCTTCGTAAGCTTTTAGAGCATCCCTTGGTTTATGCATTTGTAAAAGCATATCTGCTAAAAGTTCACGGGCAGGTATCACTTCACCGGGTGTAACCGGATGCTTTTCTGTTTGATCTTCCATTGCCGCTGCAGCTTGCATAAGCTTTAGGGCTTCTTCATTATTACCTTCTTTATAGTTTATCCAGGCAGTTGCGCTGGTGATTTGTATTTGCACCTGATTTGCCTTGTAGTCATCTTTTTGTTGCTGCAGCTTTTGGTGTATGTCGTTTAATGCCTGTACTTCTGTTTTTGCCGCTTGCAAATTTGAAGTATGTACAGCGCCCAATGCACGGGTAAAGTGGATAATAGCTTTTTGCCATTGAAATTTTTCCCAGTCAATATTATCAGTGTGCACTTTTAAGGTGGCCGCTTCTTTCCACAATTTATTTTCCAAAACATATCGGGATGGAATAGCCGCAAAAGCATAAGCTACCTTAAAGTTGAAAGGTTGAACTGCGGTAATGGTTTTTAAATAATCCAATTGTTTTTTTGCAGCGTCATTATCACCCTGCTGCAGATAACCGTACACCAGATAGTCCATGCCGTGTAATTCTTCATCCCAATTACCTTTAATACCTGCAGCTTCGGCATAACATTTTGCAGCGTTTACAGAAACAAGGTTGGCATTTATACATTCGCTCCAAAGCCCCAGCCTTGTAAAAATATGCGATGGCATATGTGTGGCATGGGCCGAGGATGGCGCTACCGCAGCATATTTTCTTGCAGCGGGTAAAGCCATTTCGGCAAGTTCAGGATAATCGTAAGTATGAATAATGTAGTGAATGATGCCCGGATGATTGGGTTGGCCCGGGTACAATGCATTTAAAATAGCGCCGGCTTTTTTTTGTTTGGTAAAAATTTTATCTGTGGGGTCGGCTGCGGCTGTTAAAGACAGCGCATAAAATATAGCCGCCTCCCGGTCATCAGGATATTGCTGGTGCAATTGACTCATGGCCTGTTCAAATTTTATGCATCGGCTGTGATGATCCGTTTTATCAGCATCTTTATAAAACACACTAATGGCATCTATATAAACAGCTTCTTTTTTTGTTTTTGTAGAAATGGCTTGTGCGATGGCTATGGCTTTGCTGCCCTTTTGTAACTCTGCCGGTAACGGGGGTGTCCATAAGGGATGAAAATTACTCATGGCTACTCCCCAATATGCCATGGCACACAAAGGTTGTTTATCTATAATTTTTGCAAAAACCTTTTCGGCTTCATCGTATTCAAAAGAGTGTAAAAATTTAAGCGCAAGATTGAAATCTTCCTGGATATTTTTATTTGATGAAACGGTAAATTCAACAGCACCCAATTGCTGATCGGAGGGCCCGCAATTAATAACTGCCCCACGTTTAAGATTTATGGCTTCAATAGCTGCGGCCGAAGGGTTGTTAATAGCGGTATTGCATTCCCAAAACAAAACTGAACAAAAAACCAGCATTACTTCTTTTAGAAAAAATAGCTTGTTCATAAACAGGTTTTTAATTTTTTAATTAAGGTATTAATGATGCAAGAATTTGGGTATACATAATCTTATCTTTTTAGTTTATTGTTTCAACAATCTTCTTTAGTTTATTAACACAACTGGTGGACATTATATAATTAAACCGTCCCATTAAATTTACAATAAATTACATACACTTACGGCCATTTTATGCAGCAAGCTTTAAAAAGCAGCAAATGGAAATTGCTGCAACTGCAATTGTAAAAAAAATCCGAAACTTTAATTGTTCCGGATTTTTAATATAAAATTTGATTGTTATCCTTTTTTACGTTTTACCATTTTAGGCTTTGGTAAAATTACTTTAGCCGGCTTTCTTTCGCCTTTTAAGGTGGCGGCAATTTTTAACGCTTCGTATGCATTTACTAAACCGCCTGTTTTACTTAGGTCGCCCAGATTCACCATTTCATCACTGCCGGGTTTAGTTACTTTATAATCGGGTTGTTGTGCCGATTTTTCAATTACATATTTTAACTGCTTTGCCGAAAGGGTAGGAAAGTACTCAAGCGTTAATGCCGCAATGCCAGCTACTAACGGGCAGGCCATACTGGTGCCCTGTAAATTACCATAAGTATTTCCGCCGGGGATAGTTGCGTAAATTTTTACACCCGGAGAAAAAACATCCACTTCCTTTTTACCATAATTACTAAACGATGCTGCAAGCCCGCCATTTTTTGGATCGCCACTGGCGCCAACGGTTATAACATTGCCTGCTCTTCCTTTTCCATTTGCATAAATGGGATTAGGGAAATTATCTTCTGTGTCTACATTTTTTGCATCGTTACCGGCAGCATGCACCAACAAAACACTTTTACTTTCTGCATAACGAAAAGCATCATCAACCCATTGTTTTTGCGGACTAAAATCTTTTCCAAAACTCATGCTTATTATTTGTGCGCCATTATCAACTGCATAACGAATAGCATTTGCAATATCTTTATCATGTTCATCACCATCCGGTACCGCACGTATCATCATAATACGTACATTGTCGGCAATGCCATCCATTCCCTTTCCGTTGTTACGTGCAGCTGCAATAATACCGCTGCAATGTGTGCCATGCATTGGTGTGCTTGCCATTATATCGTTGTTGCCATAAAAACGATCGTTTACATTGGTTTCATCATCCTGCACAATTTCCTGACGGTAATTTTTGGGTGGATTGTTTTTTGATTCTTCTTTTTTATCTTCTCCACTAACATATTCAGAAAAGCCTTCCATGAATTCTTTATTGGTAGCTTCTAACTGGTTGTTAGCTTTCATTAAACCCAACAATGCAGACTTCGCTTTTTTTGTTGCATCGTCAGTAGCAATAAAAGCATTTAATTCGTTACCGGTAAATACTTCTTTAGCAATTGCAACTTTTAAAATGCTGTCGCTTTTTTGCATGCTGCCCAGCATTCTTTTTAAAATAACAAAATCAACCCCGCTTTGATTGTCGCCCTCGCCCATTACTTTGGCTTTTGCTTTTAACCAAACTTCGTATTCAGCAATATCTTTTACGTTTATATTTTCCCGGTCTTTGCCCTCGTATTTTGCTTTAAGATTATGATACACCCTTGCGGCTTCGTAACTGTCTTCTTTTACATTGCGGCCATCTTTACCTCCAATAAAATTCCAGCCATTTACATCATCTACATAACCATTGCGGTCATCATCAATACCATTACCCGGTATTTCTTTTGGGTTGGTCCAAAGCACCGGCTTCAAATCCTCGTGCAAAGTATCAATGCCGCTATCGATTACAGCTACAATAACAGTTTTACTTTTAAGTTTTTTTGTTTTTAAAAAGGTATATGCTTTATCGGCACTTACCCCATAATAACCATCGGTTTCTTTGTCCATTAAATGCCAGCCATTGGGAGTAGTTTCTTTTTGGGCACTGGCAGCTGAAATACAAAGGGTACTTAATAATAATACGATTAGAGATTTATACATGCTTGTTTATTTTTTTTCAAAGTTAATAAAGAAATATGTACAGGTTGCTATTGCTATGTTAAATGGGGCAAAACCGTATTGCTATTGTTTTTCGAAGACGCAAATTTCAACCCTCCTGTTTTTCCATTGCAACAGCGGATCCGTTAAATCTGCAACAGGTTGCGTATTGCCTAAAGACAGAATGCTTAGCCTGTTTCTGCTGATGTAAAAGCTGGCAACATAATCGGCACATACGCTGGCCCTGCTTAAAGAGCGGCTGTTATTGGCCTCCTGGTTTCCGGCATTGTCGGTATGGCCTTTAAATATGGCAACCAATTTTGGATTGGCTTTTAATTGCTGAATTACTTTTGTTAAAATACTATAAGCCTCGCTGCGTAAAATGCTTTTGGCCGGTTCAAAATATACCAGATAACAGGAGGTATCTTTAGAAGCTTTTTTTAAAGTATCGCTGAATAAAGGACAACCATTATTAGTAACCGGTCCGCCAACAGCAATACATTTATCATTATCATCATTTACACCATCACCATCGGTATCGGGTACAGGGCAACCATTATATTTTATAACGCCTTTGTGGCCCGGGCATTTGTCATCTTTGTTTGCAATGCCATCTGCATCAGTATCGCCTAAACTGTCAATCACAACGGGGATGTATGCAATTTCTTTTTCTTTAGATTTTTTCTCTTTAATTTTTTTCTCCTCGTTTTTTACATGTTGCAGTAAGGTATATCCCAGGTTTAAGCCAAAAGTTTTTGTTTTATGTTTTACTTCTTTTTGTACGTCGTTATAATAATCACCTAACGGAATATTTGCATTAAAGTAGATAGAAAAATTATTTACCTGAAAGCCAGCTGCAAAGCCAAGGCTGATAAATGATTTTTTAAACCGGGGTTCAGAAAGTTTGCTGTTAGAATTGTTTAGAGGCAAAACAGCAGTGCCAAAATAATTGCTATTAATAATTTCTTTACCGCCGGTTAAAAAACTAATTGCAGGCCCGGTGCCGGCAAAAAAACTATTATTCTCGCCGAATGTAAATTTTTTACGCAGGTAAATATTTACATCTGCATAATTTAATTTTTGCGAATACGAAGAATCTTTTACCGTATTTATATTACCGGTTTCATTAATCATTTGATATTTAAAACCTTTGTTGTTGTACACAGCAGTAGTGTACACACCCACACCACTGTTGGTTAAAGAAAAATCACCTGTAAGTCCTGCCCACAGTGCGGTGCTGGATGAATACCGGTTATAATCTTCTGGCGAAAACGGAAATTTATACAGTGCCGATTTACCGGCACCTGCAATTATGCCATATTTACTTTGGGCAAAACTGCCTTGCAATAAAAATAAAAAAATTACTGCAGAAATTATTTTTCTGCTTAAATCGTTAGGTTTGGTTTGCTTTGGCATACTAAGATGCTGGGGGTTAGTTTGGTGGAATGGTGAATGGGTGTCTACAAAATTTTAAATTGGTAAATGCCCTTTTAACCTGGTGTAATTACACAAATATCTTTTATAAATATAATAAAAAAATAAAGGCTTTTGTTTATTTAATCTACAGATCAAATTTAATGCCCTGTGCAAGCGGTAATTTATCGGTATAATTTATAGTGTTGGTTTGCCTGCGCATGTAAACCTTCCAGGCATCGCTGCCACTTTCCCGGCCACCGCCTGTTTCTTTTTCTCCACCAAATGCTCCGCCAATTTCGGCACCGGAAGTGCCAATGTTAACATTAGCTATTCCGCAATCGCTGCCACTTTGCGATAAAAAAGCTTCAGCTTCCCGTAAATTTCCCGTCATAATTGCGCTGGATAAACCCTGTGGTACACCGTTTTGCATGGCTATGGCTTCATCTAAAGTTTTATATTTCATTAAATATAAAATGGGGGCAAAAGTTTCATGCTGTACAATGGCAAAATTATTTTTGGCTTCGGCAATGCAGGGTTTTACATAGCAGCCGCTTTCGTATCCTTTTCCTTTTAATACACCACCTTCCACAATAAAATTTCCACCTTCGGCTTTGCATTTTTCAATAGCAGCCAAATACATATTTACGGCATCTTTATCAATTAAAGGACCTACATGGTTTTTTTGATTAAGCGGATCACCAATTTTTAACTGGCCGTAAGCATGTACTAATTTTTCTTTAAATTTATTGTACACCGCTTCATGAATAATTAATCTTCGGGTAGAAGTACATCTTTGCCCTGCAGTGCCTACTGCACCAAATGCAGCACCAATTAATGCCATATCCAAATCGGCATTTTTGGTAATGATGATGGCGTTGTTACCACCCAATTCTAATAAACTTCTGCCTAATCTTTCGCCAACTGCCTTGCTAACAGCTTTGCCCATTCTTGTGCTGCCGGTTGCTGAGAGTAAAGGCATTCTTATATCGTTACTCATCCATTCACCTACATCTCTTCCTCCCACAATTATATTACTTACGCCTTCGGGCACTGCATTTTTTTTAAAAACAGATTGAATAATATTCTGGCAGGCAATAGCACAAAGCGGCGTTTTTTCGCTGGGCTTCCATACACATACATCGCCGCAAACCCATGCTAATGAAGCATTCCAGCTCCACACTGCCACCGGAAAGTTAAAGGCTGATATTACACCAACAATACCTAAAGGGTGATACTGCTCGTACATTCTGTGGCCCGGCCTTTCGCTGTGCATGGTTAGGCCGTGCAATTGGCGTGACAGGCCTACAGCAAAATCGCAGATGTCTATCATTTCCTGTACTTCGCCTAAGCCTTCCTGTAAGCTCTTACCCATTTCGTAACTTACCAGCTCGCCCAGTGGCTGTTTGTTATTGCGTAATGCTTCACCCACCTGCCGCACAACTTCGCCGCGTTTGGGTGCAGGCCATTGCCGCCACTCCTTAAATGCAGCCTGCGCTTTTGTTATTACCGCATCATAATTATTTTTATCAGCACCGGTTACCGTGGCAATCAACTGCCCGTTAACTGGTGAGAAGGAATTTATTTTTTCGCCTTTAGCTTTTGGCCATTGCAAACCTGTAGAAACACCGTTATTATTTTTTTGAATTTTTAATTGGGAGAGAAACTTCATGTTGCATTATTTAAGCTGCAAATTTACAAATGCAGATTGATAAAATATATTCGCAGTTTAGTACTGTTCATTGTCGTTTGGAAAGTCTTTACTTTTTACATCTTTAATATATTGCTGTACCGCACCGGTAACCTGTTCGCTTAAATTTAAATACTGGCGCAAAAAACGCGGTTTAAATTCTGTGTTGATACCCAGCATATCATGCATTACCAAAACTTGCCCGTCACAATCGCCGCCACCGCCAATACCAATGGTGGGTATATGCAAACTTTCTGTAACTTCTTTGGCAAGTGCTGCCGGAATTTTTTCAAGTACTATTGCAAAACAGCCGGCTTCCTGTAACAACAAAGCATCTTTTCTTAATTTATTGGCTTCCTGTTCTTCGGTTGCCCGTACCACATAAGTGCCAAATTTATTTATGGATTGCGGGGTTAATCCTAAATGCCCCATTACAGGAATGCCTGCACTAACAATTTTTTTTACAGAGTCCAGCACTTCTTCGCCACCTTCCAGCTTTACAGTGTTGGCACCGCTTTCTTTCATTATCCTGATGGCAGATGCTAAAGCGATATCGGAGTTGGATTGATAATAACCGAAAGGTATGTCGCAAACAATCAGGCTGCGCTCTCTTGCCCTCACCACACTTTGGGCATGATAAATCATCTGATCCAGTGTAATGGGCAGCGTGGTAACGTGGCCGGCCATTACATTACTGGCACTGTCGCCTACTAAAATAATATCAATACCAGCAGCATCAAAAATAGTGGCAAAAGAAAAATCATAAGCTGTGATCATGGCAATTTTTTCGCCGGCAGCCTTCATTTTTTGAAGGGTATTTGTGGTAACTTTTTTTACTTCTTTTATTGATGCAGACATTGTAGATATTTTTTAATTAAATAATGGCGAAATGGAGTTGGCTCTGCATTTAGAATAAAACAAGTCCTGATAAGTAATCGCTTATGTAAAAGTAGAAAGAATTTTAATTGAAAACTATTTATAAAAATTTTAGAGTCACTTTAATTTGCCAAGGTTTCAGGTTTTTATTTCAAAAAAGAAAAATGAGTGATTATTAATTTTTAAGACTGTATTAATTTGATTATTTCACCTCCTGCCACAAATGCTGTATCAATCCATCCACCAAACCAATTTTTGGCACATAAATTTCTGCAGCCTCGGCCCAGCGCATGGCATTGGTGTAAATTTGTAAAGCTGGTACAATTACATCGGCACGGTCTTCTCTTAAACCATATTTTGTAATTCTTTCGGCTACACTAACATTGCCCAGTTCTTTATAATAATCTCTTAACAACTCCAGCGATAATGGTTTGCCATCTTTGCGTTTGCTCATACTGAAAACTTTATTGATATTACCACCGCTCCCAATAGCCACCACTTCTTTATGGCCCCTGGTAACGGTACGCAGCGCCTCTTTCATTTCAAACCACTGTGCATCTTTTACCATATTTTTTAATAAACGGATAGTACCAATGTTGAAAGATTTTTTATAAGTAAGAATGCCATTACTAAAAAACGACAGCTCGGTACTGCCGCCGCCTACATCTATATACAAATAGCTGTGGTCTTTATCCATGTTTTCGGCCACATGGTTTTCGTACACCAAATTAGCTTCAGTATCGCCGCTGATTACTTCAATGGCAATACCGGATTCTTCCTTTATTTTTTTTATGATAACGGCGGCATTTTTTGCATCCCTCATGGCGCTGGTGGCACAGGCTTTTACATGCGCAACGCCATAAGCATTCATTAAATGTTTATACGCTTGCATAGTTTGCATCACCATATCTGTTCTTGCGGCTGAAATTTCGCCTGTTTCAAAAACATCAAAGCCCAGCCTTAATGGCACCCTTAGTAAATTAAGTTTATTAAAAACAGCGTTGCCTTTTTCATCAACCAATACTTCTGTAATTAAAAGCCTTGCTGCGTTACTGCCTATATCAATTGCTGCTAATATCAATGTGTGTGGTTAAATAGTTGATTAGTTGATTAGTTGATTAGTTGACGAATAAACTTTGAGAACGAATTTACGCTTTACCGTTTAAACGGGTTTGCTTTAAATTGATTTGCGATACAGATAATTATAGGTTTCCAGCTGGCTGCGTATTTTTTTGGTGTTGCGTGGGTTTACATACTGGTTACTTAATTCATTATCCAAAATTCTTGCTTTCATATTATCGTTCAGTTGTATCTGCATAATGTCTTTTAATTCATGCTGTATTTCTTTATCAAAAATGGGGCAGGCGGCTTCTATGCGGTGGTCAATATTTCTCACCATCCAATCGGCACTGGAAAGAAAAACTTTTTCCTTTCCACGGTTATGAAAGATCATTACCCTTGCATGCTCCAGGTATTCATCAACAATACTTATAGCATATACTTCTTTAAATTTTGAATTTTCGGTTAACATACAGCAAATTCCTCTTATAATAATATTGATTACTACACCTGCTTTAGCAGCTTCATACAATTTTTCAATCAGCAATTCATCGCTAAGCGAATTTAATTTTAAAGTGATGGCTGCTTCTTTTTTTGCTTTTGCAGCGGTAATTTCTTTTCGTATCAGTTGCATCAATTGCTTGCGCATGGCGGCAGGACTAACCAAAATAGTTTTACAGGCTCTTAAAAAATGCGGCCGCATTTTAGGTTGCTCCAGGTAATGAAAAATTCTGTTTACATCGGCCATAATATTTTTATTGGCTGTAAGCAAACAATGATCGCCATAAATTTTTGCGGTCTGTTCGTTTATGTTGCCCGTACTTACAAAGCCATACAAAATAATTTTATTATCCTTTACCTTTTTTATTAAACAAAGTTTAGCATGCACTTTCATTTCGGGTACACCCAGTAAAACTTTTACGCCGGCTTCTTCCAGTTCTTCTTTCCATTCTAAATTGGCTTCTTCATCAAACCTTGCCCGTAATTCTAAAACTGCGGTAACCTGTTTGCCATTGCGTACCGCATTGGTTAATGCATTAATTATTTTTGACCGGGCAGCCAGGCGGTAGCAGGTAATTTTAATGCTCACTACTTCCGGGTCAATAGCTGCCTCCCGTAACAAATCTATAACGGTATCAAAGCTGTGATAAGGAAAATGCAGTACTATATCTTTTTGTAAAATTACATCAGTAGTGCGGCTTACATTTTTTAATGCCGGATGAAGAAAAGGTTTTTTCCGCGGATTTTTTTTGGTAAAAACTGCCTCTGGAAAATCCATAAAATCTTTATAATTATGAATGCGGCCCCCGGGTATTAAATTATCTTTATGTGTAAGCCCGATTCGTTTTATAAGATAAGCCAGCAACGAAGCATCAATATCTTTGTCATACACAAAACGAACCGCCTTTCCTTTTTTGCGGTTTTTTAAACCCTTTTCAATTTTTTGTATAAGCGAGGTGGCTACATCATTATCAATATCAATTTCTGCATCACGGGTTACTTTAATAATGGCAGATGAAAAACTGTCGTATCCAAAAAAAGAAAAAATATTAGGCAGGCAAAACCTGATCACATCCTCCAGCAGCATAATGTGTTGTTCATTTTGTTTACTGGGCAATATAATAAAGCGGGAGAGGCGCCGGGCAGGTACCGACACCAGTGCAAATTTTTTAGGTACACTTTTATCTTTTTTACTGAGTGTACAGGCCAGGTAAATAGATTTATCGCTCAGTGTAGGAAACTCCTGTATACTTTCCAGCATCAACGGTACAATGTTGCTGCGTATTTCTTCATTAAAATAATTGAGTACAAATTTTTGTTGTACACGGTTTATTTTTTTTTCGGTAATTAAAAATATTTTTTCTTTTTTTAATTCTCTTAATATTTCATTCCATATCCTGTCAAACTCTTTTTGCTGTGCCAAAACTTTTTCCTGAATTTCTTCCAGAATAAGGCTGGGGTTAATTTCCAGGTGCATATTTTTTTTTTGCCCTATAGCAATCATGCGGTTAAGTGTGGCTACCCGTACCCTGAAAAATTCATCGAGGTTATTTGAAAAAATGCCTAAAAAACGTATGCGTTCTCTCAGGGGTACACTATCGTCTGCTGCTTCCTGCAGCACACGGCTGTTAAATGAAAGCCAGCTGATATCTCTTACTATTGTTTTTTGTTTAGACAAGGATAATTTTTTAATGACTTTGAATTTATTTTTTCATTTTTTCAATAATAGCAGTTGTAGAAAATCCCTGCAGTATGGGGGCAATTATTACCTGCCCTCCGTTGGCTGTTACTTCCTTTGCACCAACAATAGTATCAATGGTATAATCACCACCTTTAACCAGCACATCAGGTAAAATTGATGTGATTAAATGGTGGGGCGTATCTTCTTCAAAAATAATTACAGCATCAGTAATCAGTAAAGCGGCTAAAAGCAAAGCCCTGGAATTTTGATTGTTTACAGGCCGGCTCTCTCCTTTTAATCTTTTTACCGATGCATCGGCATTAACACCCACAATTAATATACTGCCATGGGTAGCCGCTTCGCTTAATGAAGCAATATGGCCTTCATGCAAAATATCAAATACACCGTTAGTAAAAACAATTTTTTTATTTTGTAAGCGCCAGCGTTTTAACTGAGCCTGTAAAGTTTGCAGTGTAAATATTTTATCGGGTATCGATTGTACGGTTTTCATTTTTTTGTTTATTAATGTAAGGCAATACCAGTAAACAAATAAAGCCTACAACAAGTGTAATTAAAAATTGTGCCGACCATTGCAGCCAGCCATTTGCTGTGCCAAAACTTTCGGGCACTTTGTACAGCAGCATCGCTTCCATTAAAAACACCGGATATAATCCAATACCGCCGGGTGTTACCATGGTGGCCACAGTACCAAAAACCAATACCGGAAAAGCTGCAAGCAGCGGTAACACCGAGGTTTCTTTTATAGCAAAAAAACCAATGTAAGTACCCCCCAAATAGCAGGCCCAAATAAAAACGCTGTGCAAAATAAACAGCCATTTATTCTTCAAATTTCTTACGCTTAATAATCCTGCTTTTACACCAATAAAAATATTTTTTATACGCTGCACCAATTTGATGTGCAAGTATTTTTTAAAAATAAATTTTAAAATAAGTATTGCTGCAATGATAATTAAGATGACCACAATAAACTTTGCAACACCGGTACCTTTATCTTGAGAAAGAAAATAAGCATCTAATTTTTCTTTAGCGTAAGCACCTACAACTTTTGCCTGCGTTAAAAGCGAAATGATAATGATAATTAAGAATGAAATTAAATCTACGGCTCTTTCCACTAATATTGTTCCTACCAGTTTATCCGGTGGTACTTTTTCGTATTTGCCTAATATGGTACATTTTAAAACCTCTCCCAAACGGGGAAAAGCAAAATTGGCCAGGTAACCCACCATAACTGCCGAAAAGGTGTTACTTAAACGGGGGTTGTACCCCATAGCATTCATTAAAATTTTCCAGCGCATGGCCCTGCTTAAATGGCTTGCAGTTATTATAAAAAAAACAGGAATTAACAGATAGTAGTTGGCCGTTTTTAATGCATTAATAAACTCCGCAT
Organism: Ferruginibacter sp.; assembly: GCA_043756235.1. Lineage (GTDB taxonomy): Bacteria > Bacteroidota > Bacteroidia > Chitinophagales > Chitinophagaceae > Ferruginibacter. The sequence continues at coordinate 25,760 of JAYURK010000172.1, forward strand.
AATCTTTATCGCTCAACTTGTGCACACTCCACCAAACTAAAAAAATACCCAAGCCAAAAAAAATACCAAATTTTAATAATGAGATTAACCTTTTTTGCATATCGGTTACAAATTACGAATAGATATTTGAAATTAAATTTTGAAATATTAAAATTAATATGGCTAAATACCATTTGTAATTCTATATAAGCAAATTGTCAATCAGTCTTACTGTATTTAAATAAGCTGCTGCCAAAACTACAAGGGGGCGTTTTCCATCCCAGTTTTGTACTGGTTGCAATGTAGCTGCTGCTGCAATTGAAACATAATCTACTTTAAAATTTTCTGCAGTTAAATATTGTATTGCTCTTTGCTCCAGGTCTGCAACATAGCCCGCTTTTATTTCTTTTTTTATAAAGAAAAGTGTTTCAGAAATTTTTGCAGCCTGTTTTTTTTCTTCAGCGGTTAAACGCATATTGCGGCTGCTCATGGCGAGGCCATCGGGCTCCCGTAATGTGGGGCAAATAATAATGTTGATATTGAGGTGGGTTAATGCTACCAGTTTTTTTATCACCATACATTGTTGATAATCTTTTTGGCCAAGGTAAAGATTATGTGGCATCACTATTTTTAAAAGCCGCTCTACCACGCGGCATACTCCCTGGAAATGGCCGGGGCGGTACTGGCCTTCTAAAATGGTTTCTAAAAATCCTAATGCGTAATGTGGCGGATTTGCAAAACCATCCGGGTAAATTTCCTGTACAGCAGGAATAAATAAAATATCGCAGCCATTTTTTTCTAAAAGTTCAATGTCTTTTTCAATTGTAACCGGGTATTTTTCAAAATCTTTTGCATCGTTAAATTGTGCCGGGTTAATAAAAATGCTGCAAATGGTTACAGCATTTTCTTGTTTTGAATTAATTAATAAAGATATATGGCCTTGGTGCAAGGCACCCATTGTAGGCACAAAGCCAATACTGTTTCCCTGCATAGTAATTTGTGCAATACAGGCCTGCATTGCAGCTATTTTCTTAAATACTCTCATTTTTAATAACAATTAGTCTTCAAAAGCTTGTATAAGCTTAATTTCCAAAATAAAATTCATACTTTTGCACTCCCTTAAAAATTAAACCAGCATTTAATAAAGTGTAAAATGTCAACAAAGAAAAGAATTTTATTCATTGCAAACGAAATGTCGCCGTACCTGGAGCTTACAGATTTTGCAGAAATTGTGAATAAGCTTGCAGTAAAGTCTAATGACAGCGGTATGGAAGTGAGGTGCATAATGCCCAGGTTTGGAATTATAAACGAGCGCAGGCACCGGTTGCATGAAGTGGTACGTTTATCCGGCATCAATGTTTCTATTGATAACGATGATTACCCTTTAATGATTAAAGTAGCCAGCTTGCCCAATGCCCGTTTACAAATTTATTTTTTAGACAATGAAGATTATTTTAAACGCAAATCTGTTTTTACCGACGAAAAAGAAAATTGGTTTGATGATAATGGTTTAAGAACTGTGTTGTTTTGTAAAGGAGCTTTAGAAACCGTAAAAAAATTCGGATGGCCTCCCGATATTATTCATTGCAGCGGCTGGATGACAGGTTTAATACCCATGTTTATTAAAAATGCTTATAAAAAAGAACCCGTTTTTGGAAACTGTAAAGTGGTTTACACTATTGGCGAAAATACTTTTAAGGATAAGCTGGGTGCCGATTTTTTAAAACTGGCCACCATTAACGATTATGTTACAAAAAAAGAATTGGAACCTTTTAATGATGCCAACAACATGGCTATGTTTAAAGGTGGTGCAACCTTTGCAGATGCGGTAACATTTGGTACTGCAAAAGCCGATAAAAAATTAGTAGAAGAATTTAGTAAAGTAAAAGGAAAAAAGATTTTGAAGTATAATGAAGAAAGTGATTTAACAGACTATTTGCAATTATATGCCGACCTTGCCAAGTAGATAAAATATCACTCTTTTATTAAAATTATTTTTGTGCAAATACGAATTTTACCTGTAATTATAACTGCCTTTTTTATTTTATCAGTAATTGCCGGTTGCAGTAAATTAGATACCACCGATATTGGAAGTGATCTTTTACCCGCTATCGATAATGTAAATACTTTCGAAAAAATTTTAGACATTACCACCACACAAGGCATTTTTAGTAACGACTCTACCACGGTTAGTTATGATGATGATCATGTACTGGGAAAAATAAATAACGATCCTTTATTTGGTACCACTACTGCAAATGTATATGCACAGTTTAAGCCAACTTTTTACCCTTATTTTTATAATGTTCATAAAGATTCTCTGGTAGCATTTGACTCTGTGGTATTATGCCTGAGTTATAAAGGTTTTTGGGGAGATAGCTTAGTGCCTTTGCAATTACAGGTTAAAGAAGTGGCATTAAATGCCGGTGGCTTTTGGGATTCTGTAAACCAGGCAAAAAAAATTACTTATGCGCCACCCACATCAAATGTTTTGGGTAATGCTACTGTTAATATTAGCAGCCTCGGAAAATTTATGGTGTATGCAAACCATAAAGATTCAGTAAAAAATCAAATACGTATAAAATTATCAACCGCATTTGCAAATACATTATTTAGCAGAGACAGTACAAACGCTTTTCGTTCTGATTCTGCATTCAAAACTTTCCAAAATGGATTTGCCATTGTTGCAAACGGAAGTGGTAACGGCATTTTGTATACCAACCTGCTGGATTCTTCTTCAAAAGTAGAAATTCATTTCCGTAAAAAAAATGGAGCAACAATTGATACTACTTTCTCTGCATTAAGAATTTCCACTGCAGCTTCAAGTTTTGCCACATCGGCCACAGCAAATAATATCATTCGTAACCGCACTGGTTTTCCTGTGTCTAATCCGCCGGCAAGTGAATTGTATTTACAAACCACACCCGGTACTTATGTCGATTTAAAAGTACCGCAATTAGATACTTTTCGTAACAGCACTATTCATCGGGCCGAAATTATTATTGAGCAAATACCTTTTGATGTTACTTCGGATGCTTATTTTTCTGCTCCTGAATATTTGTATATCGATTTAAAAGATACTACCTCCAGTTTACCTAAATGGAAACCTATCTATTTCGATCTTAATCCTAATGTTGCTTACGACCCGGATTTTAAAAGCATATTTGGCAATTCTTTTTTCCCCACAGGAGGAGTAGACTTTTTATACCATGGCGGGTTTAGCCGTACAAAAACTGATGTAAACACAGGTGGTCAAATTAAGTATTATAATTTCAACATCAGCCGTTACGTACAGCAAATTGTAACAAAGCGCACTATTAATTATCCATTACGATTGTATGCGCCATACAATTTAGATTATGCACAATACAAAACAGTAATACCTTACACCAACAGGCTTGCAAAAGGACGGGTTAAAGTAGGTAGCGGCAGCAATCCTAATTATAAAATGCGTTTACGGTTGGTGTATTCAAAAATTTAAAAAAATTATTTATTAAGATAAGTGTATAAGTCCGCCAAAAGCTTTGGCGGACTTTGTTCTTTAATAACTGTACCCTTATCTTTGCAATCTTAAAAAAAAATAATATGCCGTATTTATTTACTTCAGAATCTGTTAGTGAAGGACATCCTGATAAAGTTGCTGACCAAATCAGCGACGCACTTATTGATAATTTTTTAGCTTTTGATCCGCAGAGTAAAGTGGCCTGCGAAACATTGGTAACTACAGGCCAGGTAGTATTAGCAGGTGAAGTAAAAAGCAAAGCTTATTTAGATGTGCAGGAAATTGCCCGGGGTGTAATCCGTAAAATTGGTTATACCAAAAGCGAATATATGTTTGAAGCAAACAGTTGCGGTATTCTTTCAGCAATACACGAACAATCAAGCGATATTAATCAGGGTGTAGATAAAAAGAAAAAAGAAGAGCAGGGTGCAGGCGATCAGGGAATGATGTTTGGTTATGCAACAAACGAAACAGAACATTATATGCCCATGGCTTTAGATCTTGCTCATAATTTATTAATTGAATTAGCAGTTATACGCCGTGAAAAAAATTCTAAAATGCCTTACCTGCGTCCCGATGCAAAAAGCCAGGTAACATTAGAATACAATGATAAAAACGAGCCGGTGCGTATTGATGCTATTGTAATATCTACACAGCATGATGATTTTGACAGCGAAGCAAAAATGCTTGCAAAAATTAAAGCCGATGTGATAAATGTTTTAATACCAAGAATTAAAACAAGGTATAAAAAATACGCAAAGTTGTTTAATAATGATATTACCTATCACATTAACCCAACTGGTAAATTTGTAATTGGCGGTCCGCATGGGGATACTGGTTTAACAGGCCGTAAAATTATTGTAGATACATACGGTGGTAAAGGAGCCCACGGCGGTGGCGCATTTAGTGGTAAAGATCCCAGTAAAGTTGACCGTTCTGCTGCTTATGCTACAAGGCATATTGCAAAAAATTTAGTAGCTGCCGGTTTGTGCAGCGAAGTGTTGGTGCAGGTTTCTTATGCTATCGGTGTTGCAAAACCTACCAGCATTAATGTTAACACTTACGGCACTGCTGCTGTTCAATTAACAGATGGGCAAATAAGCAAAATAGTAGAAGGCGTTTTTGATATGCGTCCTTACTTTATAGAGCAGCGTTTAAAATTACGTAACCCCATTTACAGCGAAACTGCAGCTTATGGCCATATGGGCCGTGTACCGCAGGTGGTAGAAAAAACTTTTACTTCTCCAGATGGTAAAAAAATTATTAAGAAAGTAGAATTGTTTACCTGGGAAAAATTAGACTATGTAAATAAAGTGAAGAAGGCGTTTGGAATTTAAGCCCCTATCCCCTAAAGGGGGAAATAGAGAAAAATTATGTTTTATTAAGATTATAAGAAAGAGGCTGAATTTATTTTCAGTCTCTTTTTATTTTTGTGCAACTGTAATTTACCCCGTAATTTTTATTTTAAAAAACAGACCTTTGCATCAAAATAAATATCGTGAGACCTTTTAAACATCAGCAGCAGCGCCCCAAAAAAAGCAGTTTAGTAGTTGGAAGAAAAGCCATTATTGAAGCCCTGCAAACGGGCAAACAATTAGAGCGTATTTATATGCAAACCACTGTGCATGGCGAAGTAATTGATGAAATAAAAACTTTAGCAGAAAAAAACTTAGTACCCATAAACAAAGTGCCTGTTGAAAAACTCAACAACTTTAATGTAAGCAACCACGAAGGTTGTGTAGCCTTAATTTCTAAAATACAATACCAGGATCTGCAGGATGTAATTTCTTTTATTGTTGATAAAGGAGAGATGCCATTATTTTTAATTTTAGATGGCATAACCGACATCAGAAATATTGGAGGCATTGCCCGAAGTGCTTTTTGCTTTGGGGTAAACGCCATAATTATTCCTGATAAAGGAGTAGGGGCATTAAATGAAGATGCCATAACAACCTCTGCCGGTGCACTGGAACAAATGGCGGTATGCCGTGTAAGCAGCTTAATGAAAACCGTTGATGACCTGCACCTGAATGGTATAAAAGTTTATGCCAGTGAAATGACTGCAGAAAAAAGTATCGGCGATATTAATTTAAAAGAGCCTGCCGCCATAATTATGGGCAGCGAAGACAAAGGTATTTATCCTGCATTAATGAAAATTTGTGATGCACAATTCAAAATCCCCATGGCCGGGGAATTTGAAAGTTTAAATGTTAGTGTAGCTACTGGAATAATTTTGTATGAGGTGATGAAGCAAAGAACAATCCTGACATTATCTCTAATTTTTATTGTGGTTTGGAAAATAAGTAACGGAATTTTTCTTTAAAGCCCCCTTTCTTTGCCAACTCTTGAATGATAGTTGCGTATTCGTGTATTAAAATTTTAAACGGGCTATAGGTATTAATATTATGTGTAATTCCATAAACAGGAGTAGCCGATTCTTTTGCATAAGTTCCAAACAAATGATCATATATCATTAATACGCCACCCAGATTTTTATCAATATATTCGGGGTTGGTTCCATGGTGTACCCGGTGATTAGATGGCGTATTAAAAATCCAGTCCAGCACACCCAGCTTTCCAATTTTTTCAGTATGTACCAAAAAATTTTGTATGGCAGTAACGGACTCAATGAGCAGGATCATCTGAGGAGGAAAGCCAAGAAAACATAGGGGTGACCAAAACAGGAAACGATAAAAAAGATGAAAAAAGTTAGTACGCCATCCTGTGGAAATATTAAAATGCTCCGATGAATGATGGGTTACATGTGCTGCCCAGAATAACCGTATTTTATGCCCCAGTAAGTGATAGAAATAATGAATAAAATCACAGCTTAAAAAGCCCGCTATCCATAACCACCACGATAACTCCGGAGTAAAAATTGCAACTCTGTAGGCCAAAGAAAAAATACTAAACTCCACCCCTTTTACAAATAACCCAACAAGTATAAGACATACCCCAATTATAAAATTCGCCTTCATATCTTTTATCACATTTTTATCGGGTTTATGCATTAGTATTAATGCAAATTCTATGAAAAATGCGGCAAATAAAAATATGGTTGCTATTATATCAAACTTAAACATGAGTATAAATTTATCGGATTTGTAATGTTAGTTACAGGCAACTTGTGTAGATGATGGAACGGTTGAAGGCCCGGGTAAACTACGAACGAAACCGATATCGGGGTTTAATTTTTCCATTGTGTAATTAGTAATTTTTCTTTTTATAAACCTTGGTAAAATAGCATCCAGTAACATAAACAACTGATTCAGCCTGCCGGGAATAATGACTTCTTTCTTTCTCATTAATCCATCAAGGGCAACAGGCACTACCTGTTCAGGGTCCATAATAGAAAGACGGGAAAGATAATGTCCTGTTTTATTCATAAGTGTAATTGCAAGATTGGTATTCATACCACCGGGGCATAAAACACTTACATAAACATTATCCTTTTTCAGTTCTTTACGCAGGCTTTTTGAGAAATAATAAATAAATGATTTTGTGGCGCCATAAACATGTTTTTTAGGTAATTGAAAGAAAGAAGCCAAGCTTCCTACATTCAAGATATAGGACGGGCTGTTTTGTTTTAGCATATTAATAAACAGGCGTGTAATAAGTGTTGTGGCCAGTACATTCAGTTTTATTTGTTTCTCATACAGATTAATACTTCCTTCGGCAAACAATACGGTACTGCCAATTCCGGCATTGTTCAGCAGCATATTTACGGGCAACTTTAAAGCACTTACTTCATTGAAAAGTTGAATGCAGCTTTCGTCCCGGCAAAGATCTTTTTCAATACTTATTACATCAACACTATAATTGCGTTTAATAAAACCGGCAAGCATATATATTTCTGGGCCGGGTAATGCCACCAGTATAAGATTCATTTTACGGCGGGCACATTCCATTGCAAGTGCTTTACCAAATCCTTCGCTGGCTCCGGTTATTAAGGTGTAAAAATTGTTAGTCATGCTGTTGGGTTTTTAAAAAGTGAATGGTTTTATTTAATGCTTCTTCCAGTGGAGTAATGTTATAACCAAGTTCCCGAGTTGCTTTTTCGCTGGAGAAAGTATAATTGCACAAAAGATAATCTGCAACCTTTAAAGTAAGGCGGGGCTGAGTACCTGTTAGTTTGTAATTCAGCAGTTGCAAAACTGCCCATCCTTTAATTATATTTTTTGAAAGCTTGATAACACGTCCGTTGCAGAGGGAGAGGGTACGTATGAGCTCAAAGAATTCCAGGTACGAAATATTTATTCCACCCAATATATATCTTTCACCGGTTTTTCCTTTTTCCATAGCCAGAAGGTGACCATTTACTATGTCATCAATAAAAGCCATGCAAACTTTGTAATTACCCGGTGCTGGAATAAATGCAATTCTTTTTTTAAGGAACTTCTCTATCATTGCATTTGCTGTAAGCGAATGCGAAATAATACCGGGGCCATAAATTTTAGACGGGCATACAACAACGGCATCCATTCCTTTGTTTGTATAGTCAAAAACAAGGTCTTCCCCCATTTTTTTTGATAACTCATAATCAATACAAAATCCTGCAATACGAGGATCCCTTTCACTCATTGGTTCATTAAGTGATGGCCCAATTACACCGCAGGTACTGGTGAAAACAGCTTTTTGTACACCGGTTTTTATGGCTGCATCTAATACATTTCTTGTTCCTTCCACATTTACATCATAAAAAACAGCAGGGTCTTTAGCCCATAATCCTACCCTGGCAGCTGTGTGATAAACTTGCCGGCATCCTGCCATAGCAATCACCAATTTTTCTTTTTCAAGAATATCGCCTTTAAAAACGGTAATATTAGGATGCTGTAATAATTCTTTTGCTGAAGCTGAACGCACCAAGGCATGAACCTGGTGTCCTTTTTCTGCTAATGTATAGGTCAACTTATTGCCTAAATATCCTGAAGCGCCGGTTACAAATATTTTCATGTAAACGTATTTGAAGGTTTATTAATTGTTGTCAACAATTGTATTTCGTAGGGTAAAGCAAAAGCAATATGTAATATCATTGCAGGCCATGCAGCACCTTGCCAGATGCACAGGCCACAAAGCAATAATCCAAAGGGGATGCAGATCAGCACTTCATCTTTTCCATTCACTATATGCAGTAAAGTATAAAGACCAATATTTATAATAATGGCAGACGGTATCCCAAAATTGTTAATGCAAGCGGAGAGCAGGTAACCACGAAACCAAGATTCATATGCACACAAAAATAACAGGCGTACCAAAAAATAACTTATGATGAAAGTAGAGCTGAACAAAGCCCCCCCTGCATATTTGCCGGGTATGACGCTTTTATTCCTATCTGCAATTCCGGGTGCAAGAATGATAAAAGCGATAGTGAAAAAAGAGATACATTCAATGCATAGTGAATCTGTAATGCTGCCTGTTCCAAATGTTGTTTCAAAAAAATGATTGAAAAGGAATGCAGGAAGTATGCCTAATAAAAAAATACCACCAGTGTGTAAGCTGATAATAATTTGCTGATTGCCAGTATTACCGTCTTTATCCAGTATCCTGTTGCCCTTTTTTAATTTAGCCTGCCAAAGCAGTATAAAAAAAAGGAAGTAGCTGATGGAAAAATTAATTATTATTGATCCTTGTGCCATTGTATATTTTTAAAATGATTTGTTCATACAGTAATCTCTTTACCTCTTGTAATTTTAGGGAGAACATTTTTATTCTCATCTTTCAATTTTACAGTATATCCGCCATCATCCGTTTTTGTTACTCTGATAAATAATTTGATACAAAAAAAACTGGTTATAGTAAAAACTGGAATTCTACCCTAAAAATATATTACTGAAAAAGTCATTCCTAATTGATAAAATAGAACAGCTTTTAAAATTTAGTAATTACTGCTGTTTTAGCAAAAACCCCACAGTCAGCTATAATATTTTTGCAAAAGATGCTAATATGATTATCTTAACAGTCAGGAAATCCTAATTTTTTTTACCCCTAAAACAATTATTACTAAAAAAACTTGGCATGGAATCAGCAGATGTACAGCAAAGTTTCTTTCAGCATATAAAGAATAACTTGCCTGCCCACCTTTCGTTGGTGGATGAAGTGGCTGCGCTACTTGATATAAGTAATGATAGTGCCTACCGTCGCATTCGAGGAGAAAAGCCTATTAGTTTTGAAGAATTGCAGAAATTATGCAGTCATTATAAAATTTCCCTCGACCAGTTTTTTCACCTCCAGAGTGATGCCATCATTTTTAATGGGCGGGTAAACACTGTATCGGAAACAGTGTTTGAAGATTATCTGAAAAGCCTGTTGCAGCAGTTTCAATTAATTAATAGTTTCGAATAAAAGCATCTGTATGTTTTAATGAAAGATATTCCGCCTTTTGTTCATTTTCAAATTCCGGAACTGGCCAAGTTTAAATTTTATTTCTGGATGAAATCTATTCTTCATGATGAGAGATTAAAGCAGGTAAAGTTTGCCTTAGACGATCCGAGGTACGATGAAATTATTCCTCTAAGTAAAAAGGTTATTGATTCATACAATACAATACCAGTTACAGAAATATGGAACATTGAAAGTATTAATAGTTCAATAAGACAAATAGATTTTTATCGTCAGTCTGGTATGTACAAAAATAAAGGGGATATCAAAATTTTGTATGAAAAATTGGAGGAATTGATAAACCATATTGAAAGACAGGCTGAAAGCGGCACCAAATTTTTTATTGGTTCGAAGCCCAATAGTAATGCTGCAGCTTATAACATGTTTGTAAACGAATTGATATTGGGCGATAATACATATTTAGCCGAAATAGGTAATATGCGAATTACTTTTCTTAACCACAGTGTTTTGTATTTCGTTGGAACTCGTGACGAACAATTTAACGACGCAATGATTAAAAACCTTGACAATCTTACAAAGAAATCTACACAATTGAGTAATTTCGGAGAGAAAGAAAGGGTAAGATTTTTTAACCGTCTCAGGGAGAAGATATATCACATGCAAGCCTCGCTCACATGACATTTGCCTAACTTTGTACACTTTTATGATTGCACAACAAAAAATAAAACTTATCGAATGCCCCCGTGATGCTATGCAGGGCTGGAAACATTTTATACCCACACAAAAAAAAATTGAATACATCAATGCATTATTAAAAGTTGGTTTTGATACCATCGACTTTGGGAGTTTTGTAAGCCCAAAAGCAATACCTCAAATGGCAGATACCAGAGAAGTAATTGGTAATTTGTCCGCAGGACCCGGTGGGCAATTGGCAAACAGCAAATCAAAATTGTTAGCTATTGTGGCAAATGAAAGAGGCGCAACAGATGCCGTAGTTTATGAAGAAATTAGTTATTTAGGTTTTCCATTTTCAGTTTCTGAAACTTTTCAAAAAAGAAATACCAATTCCACCATTGAAGAATCATTACACAGGGTAGAAGAGATACAAAATCTTTGTATAAAAAATAAAAAAGAATTGGTGGTGTATATATCAATGGGTTTTGGAAATCCCTATGGAGATATTTATAACGAAGCCATTGTTTTTGACTGGGTAGATAAATTGGTGGCGATGGATATAAAAATAATTTCACTGGCAGATACAGTTGGATTGGCAACTGCGGCGCAGGTAAAAAGTGTTACCAAATATTTAGTGGATAAATTACCTGGGGTGGAAATTGGCGTTCACCTGCATTCTACCGTAACCAACTGGAAGGAAAAAGTGGATGCTGCATTAGATGCCGGTTGCAAAAGATTTGATGGTGCCTTAAAAGGAATTGGCGGCTGCCCAATGGCCAATGACGAACTGGTAGGTAATATGGATAGCGAATTAATGATTCCCTATTTTGAAAAATTGAATTTGCTTAACCAGTTAAACAAAGATGCCCTTATGCATTGCAGCAACTTAGCTTCAGGCATATTTACCTAATTCGTGTAATTCGTGTAATTTGTGGCATGGATTTTCATTTAGAGTTTTCTCCTAAACAATTAGCCCAAAAAATATATCACAGGCATAAATTATTGCTGATGGGCAGTTGCTTTACCGAAAACATTGGCGATAAATTAGCAGCGCATAAATTTACTGTACTGCAAAATCCAAATGGCATTTTATTTAATCCGGTTAGTGTAAAGGCTGCGGTTGAAAATTACATAGCGGATAAAATAATTGAGGAGGACGATTTGTTTTATTTAAACGAATCTTTCCATAGCTGGCAGCACCATAGCCGTTTTTCCGGTATTACAAAAGAAGATGCGGTGTATAAAATAAATACTTCCACAAAAGCCGCTCATAATTATTTAAAAGAAACCGATTTTGTAATTATCACTTTAGGTTCGGCATGGGTGTATGCATTAACAGATAAAGCTGCTAACAAAAAATTAAATACTGTTGCGGCCAACAATCATAAAGCACCGGCAGACTGGTTTAACAGAAGATTATTATCCAGCGAAGAAGTTATCAACGAAACCGAAAGCATTATTTCGGCATTGCAAAATTTTAATCCGCATATAAAAATAATTTTTACCATCAGCCCGGTAAGGCATTTAAGGGAAGGCTTTGTAGAAAACAACCGCAGTAAAGCGGCTTTAATAAATGCCGTGCATCTGGCAACAGAAACTTTTGAAAATGTATTTTATTTTCCTGCGTACGAACTGGTAATTGATGATTTACGGGATTACCGTTTTTATGCAGAAGATATGGTACACCCTAATTATGCCGCTACCAATTATGTTTGGGAAAAATTTGTGGCCACTTGTATCGATGAGGCATCAAAAGAATTGATGCAGGAAATAAATGAAATAAATGCAGCATTGCATCATAAGCCATTTAATCCAACTTCGGCAGCGCACAAAGCTTTTAAATTAAAGTATTGGAATATTATTAAAACCATGCAGCAAAAACATCCATACCTGAATCTAACAGACCAACTACAATATTTTTCTTGATGAAAAAATTTTTGCTGTTGTTATTGGTGTTATGCGTCTTTATAGCCGAAGCCCAGCGAATTACCGACTGGCAAACTAAACAAGCTTTTACAACATCAGAAAAATATTTTACGTTTAGCCCTCTTGCACTTGCAGAGCCGCAAATTGCTATTGGCGCAGGTTTTGGAAATCGCTTTAGCGAACGGAGTGAATATTTTACTGAGCTCTCTTATACTGCTAAACATCCATTTTATGATATGGAGGAAAAAAGCCTGCATGGTTTTCGTTTTTTGGCTCAGTACCGTTATCATTTTTTACAACGATGGAAGCCTTTAATTAATTTAGGGAATTTTACCAGGCTAAGCAGGGAAAGAAGTGCAAGGCGTAATCCTTTTATTGGCATTGAATTCAGGTTAAAGCCTTTTAATTTTACTAATACAAGAACTTTCCTTAAGTCATCGCCACCAGATACACTTAATAGTTTTTTATACAAGGCCAATGCGGTATCTATAGGTGGAGCTCTTTTATTTGGAGAAAGCTATAATATTTCATCAAATGGCAAATGGAAACTTGAAGTAACAGCAGGCATTGGAGGTAAAGTAAAAATTATAAAGTATAAAAATGTACCAATTGGTTATAACCCACTTTTTATACGGGGTGGCTTTGGTTTAAAACCGCCTGCAATTGATGACGCAGTTGGTATGCCATACTTTCCCTTCTCCATAAGGTTAAAATATATGATTGAATAGATGTGGAAAGGATTTTGTATTTATAAAATTCTAAAACCTCAATGTATCCTGTCGCCCCGTATCTCCGCACTTTCCATCACGCCTTTTTCAAATTGCAACCATTCTTGCCAGCGTTTCCGTACTTTTTGTTTGGGTAAATATAATTCTGCAAGGTTTATAAATAAAGTATAATGCCCGGCTTCACTCTCCATAAATTTCCGGTAAAAATTACGCATGTATGCATCGTCTAATCCTTCACTTAATCTTTTAAAACGTTCGCAGCTTCGGGCTTCAATCAATGCCATTGTTAAAAGCCGGTCCAATAACCGGTCTTCTACACTGCCATCTTTTTTTTGAAACTCCAGCAATTTATTTACATAAACATCTTTGCGTTGTTTGCCCAATTGCAAATTTCTTTTTTTAAGTTCGGCCAGTACCATTCTAAAATGCCCCCATTCTTCGGTAACAATTGGGGCAAGTTCATCTACCATTTCCAACCTGTCCGGGTAACGCTGTATTAAAGAAATGCAGGTAGTGGCGGCTTTTTGTTCGCAGTAGGCATGGTCGGTTAAAATTTCTTCCAGTTCTATTTCGGCAAGGTTTACCCAGCGTGGGTCGGTAGGTAATTGTAAACCTAAAATATTTTTTACATCAATGCTTTCGGTATTCATGTTGTAAAAATAAAAACTGTTGCATTAAAACGGCATTTATTTTTCTAACAAAAGAATGCGCAATGGCAGCTCATTTAAAATACTGTTGCCATTAATTATTTTTTATTAAATTACAGCGTTCTAAAACTACATTATGAGGCTCATTCCTTTTATTGCCACGGCAACAATTACTGTTGCGCTGGTTGTTACATTAAATACTAGACTTCCATTAGGGGGTAAAGAAGCTCCGGCATTCGGTAGTTTTTTTAGTCCGCAACATGGCTTTTGGCAAAATGCCGAAAACAATACAAAAGATTTTTCTTCCACTTTAAATTTCCCCCAATTAAATGGAAAGGTTAATGTTTATTTAGACGATCGTTTAGTACCGCACATTTTTGCCGATGAAGAAAATGACGCTTATTTTGTACAAGGTTTTTTGCATGCTAAATTTCGGTTATGGCAAATGGAATTGCAAACATTTGCAGCTGCTGGCAGGGCCAGCGAAATTTTAGGAGAAAAAGGTTTGCCGCACGACAGGGAATTTAGAAGATTGGGAATGGTATATGCCGCAGAAATTGCAGAAAAAGAAGCGGATAAAGACCCGGTAATTAAAGCTGAATGCGATGCGTACACGGCTGGTGTAAATGCATACATAGCTTCCTTAACAGAAAGTACTTTGCCATTAGAATACAAATTGATTGGTTACAAACCCGAGCCGTGGAGTAATTTAAAAACTTCTTTATTTTTAAAATACATGAGTTACGATTTAGCAGGGCACGAAGATGATATTGAAATGACCAATGCAAAAAGTTTTTTTAGTGCAGAAGATTTTTTAAAATTATTTCCTCCAGTGCAGGATTCATTGGATCCGATAATTCCTAAAGGCACACCCTTTCCTGTGCAAAAAATATTTCCTAAAGCACCTTTAACCGTTGATTCGGTTTATTTAAACACAAAAGAAATTGTTATTACAGAAAATGAAAAACCCGACAGGGATAACGGCAGCAATAACTGGGCAGTAAGCGGCACAAAAACAAAAAGCGGCGCACCTATTTTATGCAACGATCCGCATTTGGGTTTAAACCTTCCATCGCTTTGGTACGAGGTGCAAATTTCTACACCGTCATTTAATGCTTATGGTGTTTCTTTTCCCGGGGCACCGGGAGTAATTATTGGATATAACGATAGTTGTGCCTTTGGATTTACCAATGGTGGCAGAGATGTAAGGGATTATTACGAAATACAATTTAAAGATGATACCCGTAAGGAATATTTATTCAACGGCACTTATCATGAAACAAAATTCCGGGTAGATACTATTAAAATAAAAGGTCAGCCCAATTTTATTGATTCGGTTGCTTATGTACAATTGGGCAGCAACTGGTGTCCGGTAATGTTTGATAAAACATACAGTGGCAACAGAACCACCAACAATAAAAATTATGCAGTAAGATGGACAGCGCATGACCCCAGCAACGAACTTAAAATTTTTAACATGCTGAACCATGCAAAAAATTATGCAGATTATACTGCGGCTGTAACTAACCTGCATACACCCGGACAAAATTGTGCTTTTGCCTGTAAGAATGGCGACATTGCCCTGCGCACACAGGGCGACTGGCCGGCAAAATGGAAAGGCCAGGGAGATTTTATTATGCCGGGTATTGATACCAGTTATTTATGGCAGGGCATGATTCCGCAGGATGAAGTGCCTTTTCAATACAACCCCGAAAGAGGTTTTATCAGCAGTGCCAATCAAAAACCTGTTGACGAAACCTACCCATATTATTTGGGAAGAAATTATCCTGTTTACCGTGGTTACGAAATTAACAGGCGTTTAGCTGCAATGAGTAATATTACACCACAGGATATGATGGCATTACAAACAGATAATTACAATGCACCTGCAGCCATGTTGATGCCGTTGTTTTTTAAAACTATAAAAGAAAATGAATTAAACAGCGACGAAAAAAAATACCTTAACCTTTTAAAGAACTGGAATTTTAGAAACGATGTGGGATCGCAGGGCGCCACAGTATTTGAATTGCTGTGGAATAATTTTCAACATGCAGTTATTGATGATGACTATTTAAAAGCTCCCAAAAAAGTGATGCATCCCGTAGAAAGTGCTTTGGTGGAAGGGATATTAAAAGATACTGCTTTTAAACTTTTGGATGATATTACTACACCGCAGGTTGAAACTATGGTGGAAGTAATTACAACCGCATTTAAAAAAACTACAATTGCTTTAAAACAAGCCGAAATAGCAGGCAAACTGGAATGGGATAAATATAAAGCAACGCATATTGATCACCTGGCAAAACTGCCTGCATTGAGCAGTAAAACTTTACCCATTGGCGGCGGTGTGCATAATATTAATGCAACTAAAGAAACGCATGGCCCAAGCTGGCGCATGGTTATAAGCCTTACTAAACAAACTGAAGCGTATGGCGTGTACCCCGGCGGGCAAAGCGGTAACCCCGGCAGCAAATTCTATGATAATTTTATTGATCAATGGGCCGCAGGTAAATATTACAGTTTGTGGATGATGACAAAAGGGGAGGAGAAAGATAAACGTGTAACAGGTACAATGAGTTTTAGTAAAAATTAGTATTCACAATTCACAATTGACCATTCACCTAAAAAATCAATAACTAATTATATGAAATTTTTTATTTCCCTTGTATTAACCGCTTTATTAAGTTTTGCCGCCTGTTTATATTTTCCGTGGTGGAGTATTGCCGTAGCTGCATTTATGGTAGCCGCTTTAATTCCGCAGCATCCGGGTAAAGCTTTTGCCGCTGCCTCATTAGCATTGTTTTTATTATGGGGTGGTTTAAGTTTTTGGATAAACAGTAATAACCAACATTTACTGGCCAGTAAGATTTCTATGTTGTTTTTTAATGTTGATAATCCGTTTTACTTAATACTGATGTCTGCCCTTATCGGAGGGTTGGTTGCGGGTTCCGCTGCTTTATGTGGAAGTTATGTGCGTAAAAATACTCCCAGCACCAATTAAGATGTTTGCATTTTAATAAATTATAGTAATAAATATTTATTTTTTCTTATCAGTTTTTTTTAAGATTTTTGATTAATATTTGTGAATCTTTATCTTTTGCATTTCCGTAAAACCTAATCTCCTAAAATTTATTCTCAAAGGTTTTAAACCAAGCTTTAATTTTGAAATAATTAAAGTTTATGGAATATTATGGTCAGAATTAAGAAGAAGTTCAGCTTTTTTAGTGTATCAGAAGTATGGTTTAAGTACAAATTTAGTTTTGCAGATTTAGCTGGTTTTACTGCATATTTGCACGTAAAAAATTACAGGGGTAAAATTTTTGGAGTAAAGCAATTGTCATTTACGGTTGAAAACAGGTTGGATATACCAGAGGAAGCAATATTTTTAAATTTTAGTAAAACAGTAAAAATAGAAATAAAACAGGCAGAAAAGTCAAATGTAGAATGTTATTTTAATACCGACATTAAATTTTTTTTAGAATTTTATAACAGGTTTGCAGCAACGAGGAATATTGATTTGTGCAGCGAAAAACGTTTGGTAGAAATGGGCAAGTATTTAAAATTAAGCTATGCTGTTTATAATAATCAAACAATAGCTGCACATAGTTACATGGTTGATGAGGAAGCAGGAATTGTTCGCTTGATGCATTCAGCATCCGAAAGGCTAAATGAAAATTATGACAAACAATTATCAGGTAAAATAAATAAATTTTTACACTACAACGATATGCTGAGCTTTAAAAAAGCCGGCTTTGCTGTTTATGATTTTGGAGGTTATACCAATAACACTGATGATAAAGGCTTAAAGGGAATAAATAATTTTAAACTTTCCTTTGGAGGAAATAAAGTGGAATGCATTAATTACACCTCTTTCAGTTATTATCTTTTTAAAAAAATAGCAGCGATGTTAGGATTGCTGGGCAGGGGTTAACAAATTTAATACATTACCAGATACAGGATAAACAGAATTTTGCAGATGAATTTACTTAGAAAATATTTTTCAAAACTTTTTTTCAAACAGTTCTCCATTGGTATTTTGGAAGATGATATAGAACAAATTATTAGACAAAAGAAAACTACCCTTTCTTTTAAATGGTTAAAACTTAATCATTATAATAATTCTATTGCGGATCCCTTTGCTTTTAGTAACAGCAAAGGCGAGCTTAAGATACTTGCTGAAATATTTACAACAGGTGAACTGGATGGTAAAATTTGCCAGCTAAGTTATGATGATGCAAAAGGCTTTTCAACTCCAGAAATAATTTTTGGAAACGGGAAACACCTTTCTTACCCATGCATTTATAAGGAAGAGAACAAAATGAATGTTTTGTTAACCGAATTAGACGGAGGGCTGATAAATTATGAGTATAATGAAAGGGGATCTACATTAACTAATGAAAAACTAATTCTCGATCTGCCTTTAGTTGATGCCTCATTATTAAAAAAAGATGATAAATACTGGTTTTTTGGTACTTTACTTGAAAACGGATCCTCTAATAGGCTTTATATTTATTACGCTGATAATTTTTTTGGCCCATACAAATCACATGCACTCAACCCTGTAAAAAATAATTTAAACGGTTCTCGGTCTGCAGGCAATTTTATACATGTAGATGGCAGCTTTTTCAGACCTTCGCAAAATTGTAAAAATTATTATGGGGAGTCGATTACTATAAATAAAATTGTTAAATTAAGCGAAACGGAGTTTGAAGAGGAGGAGCACATGACAATAAAAGCAAAAAATAGCGCAGAGTACAACTTCGGCGTACATACAATAAATGCAGAGGGTAAATATGTAATTGTCGATGGGCAAAAAGGACATTTTCAACCTTTTTTACAAATATTCAGGGCAGTAAAAAGGTATTTTGACCGTAATAAAAATAAATTAACACTCACGCTATACTATATGAATGGTATAAATTTTGAAGAGTATATTGCTGTATAAGCAAAATATCTTTCAGTTGATATTTCTATTTAAAAAAGATTGCTGCTGTTATTAAACTACTTTTTTTATTCTTCTTTTCACATAGTGGTAACAATTTCCTGCTTATTTTAGATTAAATAAAACCCTGCATGCGAAAAACATTACTATTATTTTTGCTATTCAACAACCTTAATTCATCCGCACAAAAAATTTATGGCACTGTATTTAACGATAAAGGCGACCTTTTACCTTATGCATCTGTAACCATAAAAGGTACTTCAATAGGTGCAAGCGCCAACAATAAAGCAAAATTTTCTTTTACCCTTATGCCGGGCAGTTATACAGTGGTTTGCCAGCATATAGGTTTTGTACGCCAGGAAAAAACTGTTGTAATTGATAAAGCAGATGAAGAGCTGACTTTTATTTTATCCGATTTAAAATTGAATATGAAAGAAGTAGTGGTAAAAAAAGGCGGCGAAGATCCGGCTTATGCCATTATGCGGCAGGCCATTAAAAAAAGAGAATTTTATAATAAACAGGTTAATGCTTTTGAATGCGACCTGTACGCAAAAGATATTATGAAACTGCGGATGCTGCCCAAAAAAATAATGGGTCAAAAAATTCCGGAAGAGGACCGCAAAAGTATTGGACTGGATTCTACAGGTAAAGGCATAATTTATTTATCGGAGTCAGTTGCAAAAATACATACGCAATTGCCCGATAAATTTAAAATGGAAGTGTTGAGCAGCAGGGTAAGCGGCAGCAGCGGATTTGGGTTTACCTTTCCAACATTTATAAGTTTGTACAACAGCAATGTAAAAATTTTTACTGAACGTTTTAATCCCCGTGGCTTTATTTCGCCGCTTGCCGATGGCGCTATTGGCTTTTATAAATTTAAATTCTTAGGCAGTTTTTTTGAAGATGGGGTAGAAGTGAACAGCATAAGCATTACACCACGCCGCAGTTACGAGCCGCTTTTTAGCGGGGTTATTTATATCACCGAAGGAGACTGGCGCATTCATAGTTTTGATTTAACGCTTACTAAAACTTCGCAATTAGAAATTATAGATACGCTGCAAATAACACAAATTCATGTTCCGGTTAATAAAGAAGCATGGCGTGTAAAAAATCAATTGCTGCATTTTAATTTTAAACAGTTTGGAATTGATGCTATTGGCAATTTTGTAAGTGTGTATTCTAACTACAACATCAATACCAATTTCGGTAAAAATTATTTTGATAACATCATCATCAAATATGATACGGCGGTTAATAAAAAATCGAAAGCTTACTGGGATACCATACGGCCAGTACCGCTTGAACCTGAAGAGAAAAAAGATTACCAGGTAAAAGACAGTATCTTTCAATTGCAAAAAGATTCTTTACTCAGCCAGCGCTCCGTTGATTCTTTAAATAAAAAACAGGGCAAAATAAAACCCTTTGCTATTTTCTGGAACGGCATCGATCGCAGGCATTACACCAAAACAAATATCATCAGCTGGGGTATTGCGCCATTAATAAAAAAATTAGAATACAATACTGCAGAAGGGGTGGTTGCCACCGCTAGTGTTTATTATAACCGCTATCTTAAAAAATTAAAATCTAATTTTTCTATTGAGCCGCACGTAAGGTATGGCTTTAACAACACTCACTTAAATGCCTGGGCCGATATAAATTTCAGCACCAGGGATTTAAGCACTGATAAAAAAATAAAACGGCAACGCTGGTCAATTTCGGGTGGTAAAAGGGTTAGCCAGTTTAATAAAGAAAGTACCATTACACCTTTGAACAATACGATCAATACTTTACTATGGGGCGATAATTTTATGAAGACCTACGAAAATTATTTTGGCAGTATTGGTTTTTCAAAACAATACGAAAGTGGTTTAAGGCTGGGTATAAATACTTTGTACGAAGACAGGATTCCGCTGGAGAATACCAGCAATTTTACTTTTATAAAAAAAGATTCGGTAAATATTACTCCTAACTATCCTTATGAAAAAATTACACAGCAGTTTACACCGCACCAGGCAGTAATAATAAGTTTTGATATCAGCATAAAACCCGGGCAGCGTTATATTCAATTTCCTAACAACAAAATGCCCGTAGGCTCAAAATATCCCACTTTTAGTTTTAATTATACCAAAGGCATTGAAACCATTTTTGGCAGCGATGCAAATTTTGATAAATGGAAATTTGCCATCAGCGACGATAAAAATTTAAAACTTGCAGGTACGCTAAAGTATAAATTAGGTATTGGTGGTTTTTTAAACAGTAAAAAAGTTTTTATACAGGATTTTCAGCATTTTAATGGTAACCGTTCTACCGCTGCAAGCGAATATGTAAATAGTTTTCAACTGGCTAAATATTATGCTAACAGCACTACGGCAAAATTTTATTCCATTGGTCATGTAGAACATCATTTTAACGGATTGCTTACCAATAAAATTCCTTTGTTTAAAAGGCTAAACTGGAATTTGGTAGCCGGCAGCAATGCTTTTTATGTAAATCAAAATAATAATTATGCGGAGGCATTTATTGGCTTGGAAAATATTTTTAAAATTTTACGTGTAGATTTTGTAGGTGCTTATGCCAATGGAAACAAAAGTTTAACCGGCATCAGAATTGGATTGGGTGGCGTTATTGGCGGCGGCATTAAAACCAACGGTAGCGGCCCAAACAGAAGCCTTTCTATAAGTTTATAATATTTATCTTTGCGTTTTAAAAATTTGGTTTGCCTGCAAGCATCCAATTTTTGCACATGGTCAGACGGGACGTCAGACCATGTGTGAAAATTTCCGTCACCGGATCAAATTAAAAACTATGGCAGTACTACACAACCGCATTTCGCAGGCCGAATTAAAAAAATTGTTGCATCAGGAAACGGAGCAACGCACCACCATTTCTTTTTATCAGTATTTTTTAATAGAAGATCCCAAACAGTTTCGAGACGACCTGTACAAAGGCTTGAATGCATTAAAAGTTTTTGGCCGTATTTATATTGCACACGAAGGCATTAATGCACAAATAAGTGTGCCGGAAAATAATTATGAGGCACTGCAACATTATTTGAATGCGATAGCACCGCTTAAAGGAGTTAGATTAAATATTGCAGTAGATGATGATGGCAAAAGTTTTTGGGTTTTAAAAATTAAAGTACGGGAAAAAATTGTGGCCGACGGTATTACCGACCCAAACTTTAGCATGGCAAAAAAAGGCAATTATGTAAATGCCCGGCAAATGAATGAATTGCTGAAACATGAAAATACTGTAGTAATTGATATGCGTAATCATTATGAATATGAAGTGGGCCATTTTGAGAAAGCTATTGAAATACCAAGTGATACTTTTAGAGAGCAACTGCCAATGGCCGTGCAAATGATGCAGGATAAAAAAGATCAAAATATTATAATGTACTGCACCGGTGGCATACGCTGCGAAAAAGCAAGTGCTTATATGCTGCACAATGGGTTTAAAAATGTTTTTCATTTGCAGGGTGGCATTATAAATTATGTAAAAGAAACTAAAGAAAATAATTTACCCGGCAAATTCATTGGTAAAAATTTTGTTTTCGACAACAGGCTGGGAGAGCGGATTACCGAAGATGTAATTGCAAAATGCCACCAGTGTGGCCAGCCGGCCGATACCCATACCAACTGCTGCAATGATGGCTGCCATTTATTATTTATACAATGCAGTGCATGCGCCAAAAAGTTTGATGGTTGCTGCAGTACCAATTGCCAAACTGTTTATAATTTACCAGCAGATGAACAAAAAGAATTACGCAAAGGCATTGATAAGGGTATGATGGTGTTTAATAAAAGTAAAAAACGATTAAGGCCCAGGCTTGATGACATGAATAGAAAATAAAATTTACTGCATGATAAGTTCTCGGGCTTTTTGTAATAATTCTTTTTTTTGCTGCAGGTTTATGTGCAGTGGCAATTGTGCAAGGCCCATCAACCGGCGCATTATTTCTATGCCGGTAAATTGATGTAATAATCTTTCATCAAAGTTTTCGTTTTTTGTATAAAGTGCATCAATAGTTTTTATTAAGCTTTTGTTTTGCTGCGATAAATAACAATGCGCCAGCAATACACCAAGGTCAAACTCGGCGGGGCCAAAAAAGCAAAACTCCGGATCAATTATTTTAATACCTTCTTTAGTGTGTAACCAGCTGCCGGGGTAATAGTCGCCATGCAAAAGATGTTTACCCTCTGCCAGATAAATTTCACCCGCCGCAGCAATTTTTTCTTTTAATTTTTTGACTGATTTGTATTCCATGGCTGCAAGTTGTAAGCCATCAGTTATGTTATTCAGGCTGAACCCATTTTCTTGCATAAAAGGAAAAATAAAAATGTGGTGATGGTTTAATGCCTTCATGGCACTGTTCAGCAGCAGCGGGTCTTTATTTTTTTCTGTTTGGGTATGTAATTGAATTAAAAATTGAATAAGTGTAGCGGCGTCTTCGCCCGATAATTTTTTTTCGGGCTGGTATAAAAATGTGTAATCTGCAGCACTACCTAAATCCTGCATGGCCAGTACATTATTTGTGGTATCCACACCCAATAAAAAAGGGGTATGCATTTTTAAAAAATTATTGCTTTGGGTAATCCGGTAAAAAGCGGCTTCGGATAATACCCTTTTTTCAGGTGCGGCAACCGAAGGATATTTTTCGGCATAAGGCCGAGATTGTTTAATGATAAAACTGCTGCTGCCCGTATCAATACGCAAAACGTAATTCATGTTTCCTTCGCCGGGCCTGGTGGCAGCGACAACTTTTTCATTTGCAGTAATCCATTTTTGTTGCCGCAGATAAAGGGTAAGTGCCGGACGGTTGGCAGCATCTAAAAAAATCATTTTTTGCCATAAAATTACTGATTTAAGAGGGTACAGTTACAAAGAGATGTGGATTATTAAAATAAGACTGTGGCAAAAACTGTTAAAGCACCGGCCGTATTATACCACATTTTAGTGCTTGCAAACAAAAAATAAAATTATTATTTTTAGATGCTGCAAATCTAATCTCCTCGGTTTCATCTTAATTTAATAACTTTTAAAAATTTAGTTATGAAAACCTGTTTTGTAATTTCTCCTATTGGCCAGGAAGGATCGGACATCCGCAAAAATGCAGATTATTTATTTGAGTTGATTATTGAACCCTCCCTGGAAATTTATAAAGATTATAAAGTAATAAGAGGAGATATGGGTACTACCGTTACTTCAATTACTGATGAAGTAATAAAGCTTATTCAAAATGCTGAGTTGTGCATCATCGACTTAAGCGGGCACAACCCCAATGTATTTTACGAATGTGGCCGCAGGCACGAAACAGGTAAACCCTTTATTTTGATTAAAAGAAAAGGGGAAGACATTCCTTTTGATCTTAAAGATATCAGAACAGTTGATTACGATTTA
The DNA here is from genome assembly GCA_043756235.1 of Ferruginibacter sp. GTDB lineage: Bacteria > Bacteroidota > Bacteroidia > Chitinophagales > Chitinophagaceae > Ferruginibacter. The sequence goes on from JAYURK010000172.1 coordinate 49,898, forward strand.
TCCGATCCGCATAAAACACGGGCATCCATTAACAGCCTGCGAAAATTTGTAAATGAATTTGAAGAAATTGGATACGGATCGGGCACATCGGTTGCATCGCTAAGCAGCATCGCCAATACCTTAAATCGTTTAGAAAGAAAATTAGACACCATGGGTACTTCTTCAAACGGCGCTGGTCAATCAATAGAAGGTAATGGTATTTCCGGCAGCCCGGCTGTGGTTTTTTACAGTTCTTTAAAAGTAAATGATACTGCTACCGCTGTAAAAGCTTTAAAAAGATTTATGCAAATAAGTGCGGATATAAACCTGCAGCTTGATATGGCCTCCATGCTTGTAGAAGCTTACGAACCTGCCGGTGTACCCACCGTTAGAAATATTTTGGATAAAGATTTTGACAATCTGGAACCTTCCAAACTTGCCATAGCACTTCACGGGTTGTATACTTATTATGTGGGAGCATTTGTAATAAATGATGAGTATAAATATCTAAAAGAAACCACTAAAAAAGCGCTGCAGAAATCTGGTTTGGAAGATAAAGACCTGGCAGGTTTTTACAACCTGCTGGCCAGCATTGAATACAGCATGAAAAACGATTTAGAATCTTTAAAATACCAGGAAAAAACAATTGAACTGGTACCAGGTGAGCCTGCTTATAATTATAATATTGCAAAAATATACCAGGCACTTAATAAAAATGAAGAGCTGCTTGATACGTTGGAAAACATCATTATCATTTATAAAAATAAAGATCCTAAAAAAGATAAAATAAACGTAGAATATTTGAATTATGCCAGGGACATCTTTGTTAAAAACAAATTAACGGATAAGGTAATTGAAATTGATGAGTTGGTATCTAATGCAAAAAAATATCCGGAGAGTTTAACTTTTGGGGTTTGATTAACGGTGCTTTTATTATATCACTTCACCCACTTTAAACAAACAGGGTTACCCACCAAAATTTTTTTGCCGGTATCTGTTAACCTGCCCGACTTTTTGTTCACTTTAAAAATTATGATATCATCGGTATTTTGATTGGCTACCAATAAAAAATTTCCGCTGGGGTCAAAATTAAAATTACGCGGCGTTTTACCTAACGTAGACTGATGGCCGCTTAATGTTAATTTTCCATCTGCAGGGTTAATGGTAAAAATACTGATGCTGTTGGCATCGCCGCGGTTGCTGCAGTATAAAAATTTACCATCGGGTGATATATGTATATCGGCACTGCCCACAGCTCCTTTAAAATTTTTAGGCAGGGCACTGATGCGTTGCTGCATTTTAAGGTTGCCATTACTGGCTTTATAACAAACTACGGTGCCCGTCATTTCTTCCATCAGGTAAGCAAATTTATTATTGGGTGCAAATTCAAAATGCCTTGGCCCGTTACCCGGTAATGATGCTGCAGCAGATTTAAATTTTAACCTGCCTTTAATTTTATCAAATGAATAAATCATTATTTTATCAATACCCAAATCGGGCACATACAAATATTTATTATCTGCCGAAAGTACCGTGGCGTGTACATGCGGCCCCTGCTGCCTTTGTGTATTGGGGCCATTGCCGCTGTGTTGTACAATTTGTTGCAGTGTATCTAAATCTCCATTAGGTTTAGCATGTAATACACCCACTGTGCCACTGCTGTAATTGCCTGCAAAAATCCAGCGGCCGGTTTTATCAACAGTAACATAACAGGGATGCTTGCCCCCGGATGGTTGTTTATTTAATTCGGTTAACGTGCCATTATTTTTATTAAAAGCAAATGCCGCAATATATCCACCAACTGTAAACCTTGTACTGTCCGCCACTTCATTTACTGCGTAAACTGTTTTTTTATTTGGCGATACGGCCAGGTATGATGGGTTGGCCGTTTTTGCAACACTAACAAAACTATTATCGCCGGTGCTGCTGTTAAATTTGTATACATAAATGCCTTCGCCTTTGCCGCCGGTATAAGTGCCAATTAATAAATAAATTTCTTTTTGTGCAGCAGCATATAAACTGCAACTCATAAAAAGCAGGAGCAATATCTTTTTCATAAAAATCAATGATGAGCAATGAATAAATTATAATTACAAATTTTCTAATTCTTTTATTATTACCTGTTCTGTTTCGGTTTCAGTTAACTGCACCGGTATAAATTTTTCACCAATAATTTTTTCGTACAGTTCAATATATCTTTTGCTGATTACTTCAATCCAGTCATCGCTCATGTCAGGTACGGTTTGCCCTTCTTTACCCATAAAATTATTTTCTATCAGCCATTCTCTTACAAATTCTTTACTTAATTGTTTTTGCCTTTCGCCTTTTTGTTGTCTTTCTTCAAAACCATCTGCATAAAAATAACGGGAGCTGTCCGGCGTATGTATTTCATCCATCAAAATTATTTCATCACCTATCTTCCCAAATTCATATTTAGTATCTACTAAAATTAAACCTTGTTTAGCTGCAATTTGTTTTCCTCTTTCAAATAATTGTAAAGCGTAATTGCATAAAGTTTCCCATTCTGGAGCAGTAACTAATTTTTGGTTAATAATTTCTTCGGCACTGATATCTTCATCATGGCCATGGGCTGCTTTGGTGCTTGGTGTAATAATGGGTGTTGAAAAAGAATCATTTTCTTTCATGCCATCCGCAATAGTAACACCACACAATATTTTTTTTCCGGATGAATAAGTTCTCCAGGCATGGCCGGTTAAATTGCCACGTACTACCATTTCAATTTTAAAAGGGTCGCACTTTTTTCCAATGCTAACATTGGGTGCCGGTGTTGATACTAACCAATTAGGGCAAATATCTTTTGTGGCCTGCAGCATGTAAGCAGCAATTTGCGTTAAAACCTGTCCTTTAAAAGGAATAGGCCTGGGCAGTATTACATCAAATGCCGAGATGCGGTTACTGGCAACCATAACTAAAATGTTTTGGCCAATGGTGTAAACGTCCCTTACTTTTCCTTTATAAAATGAGGTTTGTTGTGGTAGTTTATAAACTGTCATACTGCTAAAGTAACATCAAGTAATATAAATGCCTAAATTTGTTGCTCTTTAATATATTAACAGGCAGTTAGAAAGAAAATTTTAATAGAAAAATAACAATGCTTATTTTGCCTGATATTTAAAACCCAAATAACGCTATATGAGAAAAATTGTAAGCTATGTAGTTACTTTGATGCTGGCTAATGTTATTGCGATTGCCGCTTTTGCACAAAATGTAACTATCAGCGGTAATGTACGCAACAGTAACACTAAAGAAGGGGCAGGTGCTGTGTCTGTTACAGTTAAAGATGGTACTGCCGGAACCTTTACCGACGACAAAGGAAATTTTAAATTATCCGTTAAAAGTTTACCGGTTACTATTCTAATTTCATCTGTAGGATACGAATTACAGGAGGTAACTTTTACCAGCGCTACTTTTATGCAGGTAGAATTTAAGCCTTCTTCGGCCTTAGGCCAGGAGGTGGTAGTATCGGCAACAAGGGTGCCGCAAAAAATTATGGAGTCGCCGGTATCAATCGAAAGAGTGAGTGCGGCCAACATCCGTAATGCGCCGGCCGCAAGTTTTTATGATGTAATTATTGGATTAAAAGGTGTAGATGTTACCACTTCTTCATTAACCTTTAAAACACCAACCACACGTGGTTTCAACAGCAGCGGTAATACCAGGTTTAACCAGTTGGTTGATGGTATGGATAACCAGGCACCGGGCCTAAATTTTTCTGTGGGTGCTATTATTGGTTTAAGCGAACTGGATGTAGATAATATCGAATTACTGGCAGGTGCCTCTTCTGCTTTATACGGCCCCGGCGGTATGAACGGTACTTTATTAATGACCAGCAAAAATCCTTTTAAATATCAGGGCTTATCTTTTTTAGTTAAAACCGGTATAATGCATACCGATGGCAGGCAACGTTCTCCATCTCCCTATCATAACTGGAATGTAAGATGGGCCAATAAAGTTTCTGAAAAATTTGCTTTTAAAATAAATGCTGAATTAATTCAGGCCAAAGATTGGTTAGGTACCGATAACAGGAATTACAGCAGAACCGCTACAACCGGTTTTGTGATTCCCGGCGATAGAAAAACTGACCCTAACTATGATGGTGTAAATGTGTATGGCGATGAAACCACTGTTGACATCCGTGCATTTTTTGGCAGTATAGCAGCTGGTTTACCAGGCGCCGCCAATTTTATAAATGCAAATGGTTTACTCTCTACCCCACAAAATGTTTCCCGTACCGGTTATACCGAAAAAGAATTGGTTAACCCCAACACGGTAAACTTTAAACTTGCCGGATCAATGCATTATAAATTATCGGAAAATACCGAAGCCGTTTTAGCCGGATACTGGGGAACCGGTAATACCATTTACACCGGTAGCGACAGGTATTCGCTGAAAGATTTTAAAATGGGACAATATAAATTTGAACTGAATAATAAAAACTGGTCGGTAAGGGCTTATACAACACAGGAAAATGCAGGAGAATCTTATAATACAACTGCTACTACAAGATTGTTTAATGAATCGTGGAAAAAATCGGTAACAACAGATGCTGCCGGCAACCCCACACCATTACCAACCGACTGGTATATACAGTATGCGTTTTCTTATTTAAGCAACCGTATGAACGGGATGACAGAATACGATGCTCACCAGGCATCACGTGCACTTGCAGATGTGGGCAGGCCAGCAGCGGGTACTCCGGCATTTTTAGGCTCGTACGATGCAATACGTAAAAAACCTATCTCTCAAAATGGCGGTCTACTTTTAGATAAATCAGATTTGTACAGTGTAGAGGGAAATTATAACTTAACTTCTGTTACTAAATCTTTTGCCGATATTTTGGTAGGTGTAAATTATAAAAGATTTATCCTTAATTCTCAGGGTACATTATTTGCAGATTCTACAGGTACCATTGGTATTTCAGAGTATGGCGGTTACATACAGGCAACAAGGGCCATTACCAACTTTTTTAAATTAACGGCTTCGGGCAGGTACGACAAAAATCAAAATTTTAATGGCCGCTTTACCCCAAGGGTAACAGCATTGGTAAAAGTTGCAGAAAATAATAATGTGCGTTTGTCTTATCAAACCGCTTATCGTTTTCCCAGCAACCAATCACAATGGATAAATTTACAGGTGGGTGCAACAAGGTTAGTGGGCAGCAATCCGGCTTTTGCAGGTTATTTAAATTATGCAGGTAATCCTTTATACACCACAACAAGTGTAAATGCCGGCAGTCCGCAACAGTTTACTCCTAATGATGCTAAGCCAGAATCAGTTACTTCATTTGAAGCTGGCTATAAAGGCTTGTTGATGCAAAATAAATTGTTGATTGATATGTATGGTTATCTTGGACAGTACCAGGATTTCCTGGGCAGGTTAAACACCTTACAAACCACTACAGGAATTGCTGCAGATATTACCAATCCATCTAAAAGAAGGAATATTTCTGTTCCGGTAAACACTGCCGATAAAGTAAAAACCTATGGTTTTGGATTAGGCATTGATTACAGGTTGCCATTAAATTTTACATTGGGTGCTAATGTAGCCTCGGATGTATTAAGAAATGTACCTAGTGACTTTGTGGCTTATTTTAATGCACCAAAATATAAAACCAATGTAACTTTTGGAAATGTTGGTTTTGGTAAGGAAAAGCGCATGGCCTTTAACATGGCTTACAGGTGGCAGCAGGGTTTTTATTACCAGGGCGATTTTGCCAATGGCCAATTACCTGATGTGCATACCCTGGACGGACAGGTGAGTTTTAAACTTCCTAAAACAAAATCAATTGTAAAATTTGGAGCTAATAATTTATTAAACCAATATTATTACAACGCTATTGGTAACTCTCAAATTGGGGGGTTATACTATGTAAGCTTTGGATATAATGTGTATTAATAACCGGTAACCCAAATTTTAAAATTAAAAATTTACTATAATGAAAAATATAAATAAAAAATTAAGAAGCGCTGGCTTAGTAATTGCAGCAGCTTTTTTGTTTACTTCATGTAATAAAGAACTGGAGCAGTTTGCTCCCATTGCCCCACCCACGTATCCAACCGGGCAGGGTATTGCCGCAAACATTGCTGCTAATCCCAACGACAGTTTATTCAGCCGTTTAATTATAAGATCGGGATTGGCTGCTTCGCTTAACGATCTTACAAGAACTTTTACCGTTTTTGCAGTTGATAACGCCGGGATGAAAGTGTTTATAAATGCTGCCTCTGGTGGTGCTATACCTTTAAATGCACCCGACGCAACATTCTCTGCTTTTATATCAAACAGTTTACCGGCAGCAAGTGCTGCAGGTATTGTACAATATAATACCATCGGGCAAAAATTTCCATGGAGTTCCATTCCAACAACTTTCCCAAACTATCCTTTAACTACGCAGATAGTTTTAGATCCCAATCAACCTTTTGTAAGGATGAATATTTTTCCGGTTAGGGGCACACCGTTTTCTTATGTAAATAACATTCCTGTAACGGGCATCGACCAGCCAGTGGCAAATGGTATAGTACATCATACATTTACTATTGTAGCACCGCCAACAAGGGTGTTGAAAGATACCATCAACCGTACAGCAAATCTCAGCATTTTCAGTGCTGCCATTGTAAGGGGAGATAGCGGACAGGTTGGTTTGAGCCGGTTTGATTCTTTATTAAATTACGGGGTTACCAACATGACAGTACTTGTACCCAGCGATACTGCATTTAAAATTTTAATAAATGGTCTTTCTGGTGGATTGGTGCCTTTAGGTGCACCCAACTCAGTATTCATCGGTTTTTTAAATAATCCTGCTTTTGTTAGAGCTGCAACTATCAGAGGTATTTTAGCCGGCCATTTTTTTGCTACCAATCCCACTGGTTCTTTTGCACCAAACATCAGAGTGTTTTCTGTAAATTTTCCAACAACACCCACTTTTATAAAAACATTGGTTAACGGAAGTGTAGCTGCACATCCGGGTGTGTTATCTCAAGGGTTTTTTACAGGCCCTGTTGCAGATAGTGTTAGGTTTACCGGCTTAGGTACTTTTCCTCCGGGCGGGGCACCTTACAGTGGCGCACCAGCTACTGCCAGAAGAAATACCGGAACATTAGACAGGCATGCTGTTAACGGTGTTTTTCATGTTATTGACAGGGTGTTATTACCACAATAATTTTTCTTTTAAATACATTTCAAAACCGGGCTTCAATTTTTGAAGCCCGGTTTTGTTTATTGCACTAGTGTTACGTTTACTTTAAAGTGGCGTATAAACCTCACAGGTTTATAACAGCATTCACAATAAAATCTGATTTTCACAAACCCGTGCGGTTTGGCAGTTCAGGCTTAGCATAACATTAGTTATTTTTGAGCAGCATTTATAAGTTTGTACCTTTATTAAAAGAATTTTATGAGATTGGTATATGCTGATATTACCTTGATAAACGGCGAAGATTTAATACTTGCTAAAAGGCATATTATTGGCGAAGAGGAAATAAAGCAGATGACTGTAAGAATGCTTGCAGACAGCGGCGCTTATATGATGGCCATAAATGAAACAATACAGGAGCAGCTTCAATTACCAGTAAAAGAAAAACGCAAGGCGCAGATGGCAAATGGAAGTATTGAAGAGTTTGATGTTGTTGGTCCTGTTGAAGTTAAGTTCAAAAACAGGAGATGTAATATTGATGCAATGGTATTACCAGGCGACAACGAACCTTTACTTGGCGCCATACCAATGGAAGATATGGATATACTGATTCATCACTTAAGGCAGGAATTAATTGTAAATCCTGAACACCCTTATTTTGCACAAATGAAAATGAAATAGGTTTACACATTAAACCTGAAGTGCATTACATCGCCATCTTTAACGATGTACTCTTTTCCTTCTATTCTTAATTTACCATTTTCCCTGCAGGCGGCTTCACTTTTGTAATTAATATAATCGTCGTATGCAATTACCTCGGCTTTTATAAAACCTTTTTCAAAATCGGTATGTATTACACTTGCTGCCTGTGGTGCTTTCCAGCCATGGTGTATCGTCCATGCCCGTACTTCTTGCACACCTGCGGTAAAATAAGTAGATAGGTTTAATAATTTATAAGTAGAATGAATTAACCGATCGAGTGCAGGTTCTACCATTTTATATTCTTCCATAAACATGGCTTTGTCATCTGCATTTTCAAACTCGGCAATTTGTGCTTCAATCGCATTGGTCATTATAATAACTTCATTGCCTTCATTTTTTACAGCTTCAATTAAAGCATCAGAAAATTTATTTCCGGTATGCATGCTTGCTTCATCCACATTGGCTACATACAAAATAGGTTTATCAGTTAGTAAAAATAAATCGGCAATAGCTGCTTTATATTCTTTACTTAAACCAAGTGTAATAATATTTTTGCCGCTGTCTAAATGCGCTTTACATTTTATTAAAATATCCAGCTCTGCTTTCATCTTTACATCCGTCTTAGCCAATTTTTCTGTACGCTGCATTTTCTTTTCCACGCTCTCCAAATCTTTCAGCTGCAATTCTGTTTCAATAATTTCTTTATCGCTTACCGGGTTAATCGGGCCTTCATCACGTAAAATATTTTCATCTTCAAAACAACGAATTACATGAATGATGGCATCCACTTCACGAATGTTAGCCAAAAATTTATTGCCCAATCCTTCTCCTTTGCTGGCGCCACGTACCAGGCCGGCAATATCTACAATTTCAATCTGTGTAGGCACAATCCTGTCGGGTACTACCAGCTCCGCCAGTTTATCTAATCTGGTATCCGGCACATTTACCAAACCGGTATTGGGTTCAATAGTACAAAAGCGGTAGTTGCTTGCCTGCGCTTTGGCACTGTTGCTAACTGCGTTAAATAAAGTAGATTTTCCTACATTGGGTAAACCCACGATGCCTGCCTGTAATGCCATGTTCGATTTATAATTTTAGATGTCTGATGTCTGATGTCTGATGTATGATGTATGATGTATGATGTATGATGTATGATTTTTTAAAATTGTTACAGGGTTCATTAATTTATAACTCTTTTCAAAATCGGTTGCAAAGGTAAGGTTTAGCTTTAGATATTTAATTGATAATAAAATACTATTTTCATAGCTGATTGACTGGATACGACCCACAAAATCATACATCAGCAATCTTACATCTAAAATCAATCTATGGCTTTAAGCAGAATATGGAGTGCCTTTATTATAATTGCAATTGTTGTTGCCGGATATCATTTTTTTTTCAATAAAAGCAGGGATGACATTTTTGGCCGCATGGTTACCGGTACAAGTAAAGATGAATTTAAATTTGTGGCCGTGGGGGACAGTGCAAAAGTTGCAGCCCTGACCAAAGAGATGAAACCTTATGGATATACAGGGCAAACTGCCATTGATAAGGATACAAAATATATTGTAGCCGAAGATATTCAAGCCGATACCGTTTTAAAACTGCAACAAAAATTTGCCTCGGTAAAACCTGTATCGTACGATTATGTTTTAGGCAGAAGGCAAAAGCCGGTGGACGGCATTATTGAAACCTGCTGGGTTGCTGTTGAAATTTGTTTAAAACTGATAGGCATTTTAGCATTGTTTATCGGCTTTATGAATATTGCTGAAAAAGCTGGTGGTATCCGTTTATTATCACGTATTGTAGGGCCATTTTTTTCAAAATTGTTCCCTGAAATTCCTAAAGGTCATCCATCAATGGGGCATATGATATTAAATTTTTCGGCAAACCTGCTGGGGCTCGATAATGCCGCAACACCTTTTGGTTTAAAAGCTATGGATAGCCTGCAGGAATTAAATACCAATAAAGATGTTGCCTCTAATTCTCAGATCATGTTTTTGTGTTTACACGCCGCAGGATTAAATTTAATACCGGTTAGTGTAATTGCAGTACGGGCTGCACAAAATGCATCTGACCCCACAGATGTTTTTATCCCCTGCATGATTGTAACTTTTGTAGGCACCATGACGGCGATGATCATCGTTTCAATAAAACAAAAAATTAATTTATTTCAACCTGTTATTTTGCTATGGGTGTTCAGCATTTCTGCATTTATTGTGCTATTGGTTTTATATGTTACCAGGCTAAATGCTGCAGGCATTCAATCTTTTTCCGGAAGCTTAAGCAATGGTTTGATACTGCTGGTTTTTCTCTTAATTATTTTAGGAGGTTTGTATAAAAAGATTGACCTGTTTTCTGTTTTTGTTGACGGCGCAAAAAGTGGCTTTGACACTGCCATAAGAATTATACCATATTTATTGGGCATACTGGTAGCCGTTAGTATGTTACGCACCAGCGGCACTTTTGATGCAGCCATAAACGGAATGAAACAATTTTTTGCCATGTTTGGTGCCGATACCCGATTTGTAGATGCATTGCCCACCGCCTTAATAAGACCATTGAGCGGCGGTGCAGCAAGAGGGATGATGGTGAGTACTATGACAACTTTTGGCCCCGATAGTTTTGCCAGTAAATTATCAGGAATTTTTCAGGGTGCATCGGATACCACATTTTATGTGGTAGCCGTTTATTTTGGAAGCGTAAATATTAAAAACACCCGTTACTCCATCGGCGCAATGTTACTGGCCGATTTAGTAGGTGTAATTACTGCGATTATTCTGGCGTATTTATTTTTTGGATAAAAAAAGGAGTGATAATATTTTTTGAATTCCTTAATTATTCCACCACTTTTTCTGAATGGAATAATTTGCCATTGGCATCAATACCTTCTATTATAATTTTAAATTTTTTACACACGTCATCATTGTAAAAATTAATGGTGGCTGTGCCGTTAATAACTTTTATTTCGGGGTTCCAGTACAAAGTAGGCCTAACATCAGAAAATTCACTTTCGGGTTTTATTATGGAATAATCTATGGCATTAAATTCTCTTGAAGCAGAATAGCCCAATTTTTTAATAAATTCAAATCCTTTTTTTCGCCAGTCGCTGGTAGATTTTCCTTTTACAGTGTACAGCGCAATGGCACCTCTTGCAGCACCTAATGTTATTGCCGAATTTCCTTTGTACACTTTTACCAGGCCAATATCTTCGGCATATAAAGATTCTACAACATCTGCAGTAACAGCAATTTCATTTAAAAAAAATTGCACGCCGCCTCCTTCATTTTCCGAAAAATAATCAAGGCCCTGGTAGCGTGTAAAATTTACCTGCGTACCGGTATCGGCACGTATTACACTAATGCCCGGCACCATCCTTCTTAAAAACTGCCAGATATCTCCATTATTTATTTCAGTATTTACAGGCAGTGTTTGATCGCTCTCGTAAAAAATATCACTGGCATACAACAGGTTTAAAGAATCTACCGGCGAACGTTTTCTTGATTTTACAACTACCTCAGTTAAAGTTTTTCCTTTACCACTGTCGGCTGATAATTTTTTTAAGATGATTTGATTGTAATAATCTGAGATGCCGCTTTTTTCAATGGCCAGCAAATTTTCCTCAATGGGTATTGCCGGTACTTTAAGGGTATCAAAAAAAGAAGGCGTAAACTTAACTGCAACAATAGCTTCTTTATTATTGATGTTAGATCCCTGGTAAAAAACTGTGGCTTCTTTTTTAAAATCAATCTTATCAATTACAAATACAGATGCACTGTTGGTATTAGCCTGCGAAATAATTTTTGTAGAATCTTCTCCGTTAATAATTAAATTTATTTTTCCTGCTTTTAAAACTGATTTTCCATTGCTTTCCAAAACTTTACCCGATACGGTCATTCCGGTTTCAAAAGGATAATGCAGCATGGGATATTTATTAGCCAGTATTGCATCAAGTTTAAACCTGCGCCATCCATTAGTAAGCATTACCAGGTCTAAATTATTAAGGGTACCCGGTTCTTTATCCATAAAATATTGGGCTGCGTTGTGTACTTTTCCTTTTATATCTGATGCAATTAAAAAAGAGGAGAGTATGTTTTCAGCAGTGCTATCGGAAGATGCATCAGCGTTTGTTATGGCAACACCTGCATGCATATTTTTGTATTGTTCAAAATTTATTGAAATAGTGTTTTGTTTTCTTTTATTCAGATCGGTTTTGATGTTATTAAATGAATTTTTACTTATTTCATGATTGGCAACAAATACAATTCTTTCTGCCAGCGGTGTTCCATCTTCGGTAAGCACCGTTATCTGCATAATACCGGGAGGTAAATTTTTCTTATTTATCGCAGCTGCATCAAGCCCTTCATCAATATTTAATTTACCCATATAGGCTACCTGGTAATTGATGTGGGCTAATACTACCAGTTTATTATAAAGTTGACTGTTTTTTTTGCTTTTGGTAACCAACACAAATGTTTTGCTCAGGCTGGAATTATCTACCGACAGCACTACACCTTCTGCATTTACTTTTGGCAACGGTACATTTTTTTTATTTCCGTTAGCGGTAATTATTTCTGCTGTATAGGTTTCGCCATCTTTTGGTATAAATTCAAATTTGCCCATTCCGTTACTGGTGGTTTCTATCGAAATTATTTTTTCATGTTTAGCATTTACAATAATGCCTTTAAAAGAAACAGGATTATTAAACTGATCGAAGGCTTTAAATGCAACAGTACTTTTTATGTCACTGATTAAATTTCCTCCTTCGGGGTAAAAGGAGATGGATACTTGTTTAGGTACAGCGGTTTTTTGTATTTTACCTGTGGTGGTAGCCGCATTAATAATTGAAATCTTTTTCTCGAAAATATATTCAGGAAAATTCAGCATCCACAAAGTATATGCTCTTAATAAATAGGTGCCGGTTGCATATAATGGTTTGGTATCGATACCGCCGTCGGCAATGCCATTTATTAATTTAAGCATTTTTTTATCAAGCAATTTACCTTCATCGTTAACCAGCTCTACATATAAAATTTTACTCAATACTGTTGGTTTTTTATTAAGCGTTGCATAGGCTTTAAACCAAATAGGTTCGCCAGCCAGGTAACGGCTTCTGTCTGTTTGCAGGTAGGCTTTTTCCTGTGGTTGTAAAAATGAAAATGAATCTAACGCAGCTACTATTTTTTCGGGAAGTGTTTGAGCCTGTGTAAATAATTGCAAAACAATCAATAAAAAACTAAGGGTATATTTTATCATTTTAAGAAAGGGTTTATCAAATTAAAAATAAAAAAAGCGTTACAAAATGCAACGCTTTTTTTATTAAGAAATATTTATCAGGGCATTAGAATGCCGCTAAGTTCGTGAATGATACCATTGCTGGCAACAATATCAGGCGTTACAAGTGTAAAAGCTGCTGTATTAGAAACTCCTTTAACTGTTACCGAAGTACCTGCAGTAATGGTAATGTTTGGACCAAACAAAGTTTTTAACGTACCCGTTTTCATAGCAACAGAAAAATTGCGTGATTGCACTACATGATACCTTAGCAAGTTGGCTAATGTAGTAACCTGCGCAGGTGTTAAGGCACCAATAGCAGTAAAGCTTGTATAACCTGCAGCTGCCATACTTGCATTATTTATAGCAAAAATGGTAGTGGCAGAATTGGTAGCCGGGGCAAAAGTAGCAGTAAGGCCGGCCCTGGAAATTGCAGAATCCATCAACGAAAAATTAGGGTTGCTTTTAAGCAATGTTCTGATAGGGATTACAGGAGGCAAAAGTGCTTTGTCAATTTTATGAATAACACCATTACCTGCAGCAATATCTGCTGATAAAACGGTTGCGCCGTTAATGTAGGTTTTATTTAATAGGGCATTTTTTGAAGAGAAATTATTAAAGCCAGCCATTGATAACATGGGTGCATTGGGCCCAACCGGAAATTCAAAACTGGTACGGTTGAGGTTTTGAAAATGGTTGAGTAAAAAAGCGGTGAGTGTTATAGAATCGATAGTGGGCAATGTTGTGGTGGTTATACCTACCGCATTTAACGCTGCATTAGTGGGCGCTAAAATTGTAAATGGCCCTGGCCCTTTAATATAGGTTTCTAATTTGGCCTGCGCAATGGCCGTTTTAAAAAGACTCAGTTCCGGATCCGCAGCTAATTTTACATCTATAAACTCAGCAGGAATTTTAACGGTATCTTTTTCGGTACATTGAACAAACACCATGCTGGCAAAAAAAATCAGCAGTGCCGGTAAGCATATTTTTTTAATATTTTTAGTCATAATAATTTTTTTATTGGTTTATTATTACAGATAAATTTGGTGCAAGCGTAGCAAGCGTACTTCCTCTATATCCTCTTGCAAGCATAGTATAAATTCTCTGATTGGTTAATCCAAAAGCCCTTCGTGCAATGGGTGGAGTAGTGGCTGCGTCACCTGCTTTTCTTATAAAAAAAGAATCTACAACCGGCACGGGTAAATCAAAAGTTGCAGTGGCCGCTTTATAGTCAACGTTTGCCTGAAATAAAGTAGCAGTGGTATTATTTGTACCCTTGTATAAATCTACAGGGCCCGTTGGCATGGCGTTTACAAATTTAATACGGGCAAAACCACTGTCGGGTTTTGCTTTGGTATCTTCAATACTAAAACCTGCGGTGTTGGCTGCAGTATCTGTTATAAAAAAAGTATAGTTAGTGTTTGCATTAAATGCCTGATTAAATTCAAACAACTTAGTCATGATATTGCCCGTGCCAGGTATGGGGCGAAAGCCCTGAATTTTTACCGTGCCCGGCGTTACATACAAGTAATCGCCGTTGCTAAGGCCAGCCATATTTAATCCACCTCCAGGAAAACTTACTGGTGCAGCAAGTGTGTTACTCACCGGAACATCGTTTATGTATAAGATGGTATTTGTGGAAGCCGTGTAGGCAGAAAAATAGCCAAGTTTTACCTGGGCAGCTCCATCATTATTGGTACGCTCTACCACTTTATAAGTATTTTTCTCGCAGCTTACAAGTAGGATTGCAAACAAAAGAAAAACAGCAGTTGATATTTTATGTTTCATAATTTTTTTATTTTTTGTGAGTCAATTAGGGTTTACTAAACCAGGTTTCGTAGGTGTGATAATCTCCGTTTAGTGCTCCTATGCGTAATAGTTCGTCCCTGTTCCAAACATATTCGCTGTTAAATCTTGGCCTTACACGATATACCGGCTTACCAAAATTTTCGGCGGCCACTACAGGCAGCACAAATGTTTTATAAACCTGAACTCCAGTTGCAGGGTCAAGGTCTGTCCAATGATATCTTCTCATATCCACAAATGTTTCAAAAAATCCCCATCCCCATAATGCAATGTATTTCTGCAGCATAATGTCGGTAAGGGTTAAGGCAGCAGGATTAGTTTTTACGTTTGCACTGCTCATGTAAGTGGCTCTTTCTGTTGCAGTAATTGGGTTACCGGTAAATAAAACAGCATTGCCCCTTGGCATGGTACTTCTGTTTACAAAATCAAAATGCAAATTTATACCGCTGGTATAAGCAGTTAATGCCGTGGTGGCATCGCCTTTTCTTAAAGCGGCTTCTGCTTTTATAAACTGAATTTCACTCGCAGTTAAAACGGGCATCACCACCCTGTCTGCAAATAAATAATGCCTGTACAATGGGTTAAATACAGATGCAGACGGGTTAGCATAAACGCTATCAGCCCATGGTGCTGGTACTCTTTTCCTGGCGTTTAACCAGTTTGTTGAACCCACTGCATATACGCCTGTTAAAGTTGAAAAGGGATCGCCGGTACCCGGTCCAACACCTCTAAAGCCGCCGTTACCATTTGCGGTATCTTCCGAAGCGGTTAACATATGTCTCATTCTTGGATCACGGCTTGCAGCTGTTGCCGGTGATGGTGTTACGCCAGCCAGTGCGGTGCCATCTAAAAGCCTTACCACAAAATCTGATTGGCGGTATAAAGCCAGGTTATTACGGAATGTACCGAAAAAGTTGGCGTCGTCATTTTTTGCAGCATCAAATGGTATTAAAAAATCTTCAGAAGAGGTAGTGAATGACCTGTTGCAAAAAGCAATTACTGAATCTGCATTATAATTTGACTTATTAGTAATGCGGTGGGCATTACGGGCCATAAGTCCCCATGCAAATTTAATCCAGTTGGTATTATTACCATTGTACACATAATCGCCTTTTAACAAACGGGTAGTTGTTGCCTCATTATCAGTTCGGCTAAGGTTAGTTATTCCCAACCTTAGTAAAGAATCTACACCAGCATAAACAGTTTCCTGGTCGTCGTATTTAAAAAAGGCTTTGTTTTCTAAAAAGGCCTCTTTAAAAATAATTTCTCCATGATAATCTGTTGCATACTGAAACATCATACCTTTTAGCACCTGTGCAGCGCCAACATAGTCCCATTGACCTTTTACTGTTGCATTCTCAATAATGTAGTCAAGATTTTTGCCCAATCCAAAATAGGCTTGTCTCCAAATATCACCATTGTTATCGCTGCCGCCTGCATAACTCATAAAATCAAAAACGCCGGCATTAGCAGAAGAATTTACGCCCCAGTTTTGTATGTATTTACTTGCAAAACGGGCATCAAATTGTAACCCACGGGGTATAGCCCCCAGCATTGCTGGAAATACCGAAGAGGCATCAGGGTTTTGTGGCGTGTCTTCGTCCCTGTTTACATCTAAATATTTTTTACAGCCGCTTACAGAAATTAATATTACAAGCGCTGTAATTACTGTGATAAAATTATTTTTTTTCATTGTAATCATTTTTGATTTTTTAAAATTGAACTTTTAAACCAAAGTTTACACCTCTTGGTGTGGAAATAGAACCATAGTCTATACCGGAACCACCATAGCCCCTGGAAAATGCGGTGTTGGCATTTACACTGGGATCGGCCCCTGTATAATTTGTAATAATAAATAAATCGGTACCTGTAATAAACACTGATGCATTGCTGATTACTTTTTGTCTTTTTAATAAAGCCTTAGGAAAAGTATAGCTTAAAGTGGCATCTCTTAACCTAACCCAATCTACCGATTCAATAAAATCAGCTTCTGTTGTATTACCTGCGCCATAATAATCGGCCCTGTAGTAAGGGTTAACGGTTATGGTGTTTTTTGTTGGGTTAGTAGTGTTTTGTAATCCATCATTTAGTACACCATTAATTACAATAGGGGTCTCCCTGTCTAATGTACGCTTGCTTAAACCGCTTACATATAAATAGTATTCGTTACCATTAAACACATCTCCGCCTTTTCTAAACTCAAGATTAAAACTGAAACTGAAGTTTTGATAAGAAATAGAATTTACAAACCCTATTTTATATTTAGATTGCCTGTCGCCAACAGGTATAAAATCTGCTGCACCGTTTACAGCCGGAAGTCCTGATGCTGCATTGATCAATAATTGACCGGCGCTGTTTCTTCCTAATGGCGTTGCAGCTAATGCACCTACAGATGATCCGGGGAAAACCTGGCTTCTTACGTTACCAAATACCCAGGTATCCGCATCATAATAAGTAGACAAGCCCAGTGGTAAACTTTTTACTATACCACGGTTCCTGTCAAAGTTTACAGTTGCATCCCAATTCAATTTTTTGGTCTTTAAAATATTGGCTGTTATTATTGCCTCAAACCCTTTGTTTTCAACCAAGCCTCCGTTAAAATATTTTAAAATGGCACCGGTACCATAACTTGCCCGGTTAGAAATAATTTGATTGCTGCTTTGCTGGTTATAAAAAGTAAAATCTACTGCTAACCTGTTTTTTAAAAATTTAAGTTCAGCACCGTATTCTAAAGTCTTAGTGAACTCAGGGCCTAAGCCAACATTGCTTCCGGTTACCGTAAACGCATAACCGCCACCTGTTGTGGTAGCCTGGCCAAACTGCGGATCGATAATGTAAGGATTTGCCGGCCCTTTACCAGTAGTACCATAACTTATCCTTGCTTTACCATAACTAAACCAGTCGTATTTATCAAATACTTTAAGGTCGCCAAAAATAAAACTTAACGATGCAGACCCATAATTATAAAAAGGATCTTTTACAACCGCATCGCTTAAAAAAGTACTTGTTCCTTCCCGTGATGCAGCAAAAGAAGCATACAATAAATTATCAAAAGACAAATTGTAATTACCAAAAAATCTTACTATTCGCTTTCTTATTAATGTAGTTTTTCCAAATAATGTAAGTGGATCTGTATTATTTAATGATTTAAAATTTTGCTCAAAAAAACGTTCACCTTTTTGGGCTTCAATTTTTGTCAGGTTATCAAAGTTTGTAAACCCTCCAATAAAAGTATTGGAAAATTTACCTATTTTTTTCTTTACACTTCCCCTGAAAACATTGTTGAAGTTTTTGGTATTTTGTTCGTACACGGAATAAACACCATTGCTGGAAAATGCAAGCCTGCTGTTAGGGTTAAAAACAAAATCACCTGTTTGGCTGTACACATCTAATCCGGCAATATTGGTAAGGTTTAACCATTTTGTAGGATTAATGCTTATTGTAATCACACTGTTTAAACGATCTGTTTTATCTTCTCCACGATTTTTGTTTACATCCCATAAAGGGTTGTCAAATTCTGCACCCAAAGTAGTAGAAGTAGTTCTGTATAATTTTCTGGTGCCATTGGGGTTTTGATAATCTCTTATATCAATATCGCTGGGAAAATTAAGCAGGTTCAATAAATAACCACCAGCACCTCTTGAAGATTTATTGGTAGTAGAATTTGAATAATTAATGGCTGTAGTAATATTTAATTTAGGCGAAACCTTTGCTGTACCGGTTACTCCAAAAGTTAGTTTTTCGTAAGCGTCGTTTGGCACAACACCTTTTTGTTTAAAATAACTTCCTGAAAAACGGTAGGTAGAAATTTCATTACCACCATCAACATCTACTGCATGTCTTTGTGAAAAGCCGCTTTGGAAAAAGTTGTTTACATTATCATACAATTGAGTACCTGCTTTATACTTAGGTCCAAAATAGCCGTAAATTAACCCAATAGCAAATGGGTTTACTGTTGCATTATTATCCTGTACACCCACGGCGCCTCTGCCGTAAGTAGTTTGTATTTCGGGGAACATATACAATTTTTCGGTACGGAAAGCATTACTGTACCGCATAGTTGCTTTACCCGATTTGCCTTTTCTGGTTACTACTATCACTGCACCGGAAGCACCATCAGAACCATAAAGTGCCGTAGCTTCAGGGCCTTTAAGAATAGTAACGCTCTCAATATCTTCCGAGTTTAAATCCATTGCCCTGTTACCATAATCAGAGTTGCGGTTATTAAATACCACCCCTCCTGCAGAAGCAAGGTTTTCTCCATTCATCGTTTGATTGTCGTACGGAACCCCATCAACCACAAAAAGCGGAGAGTTGCTGCTGCCGATAGAAACAGCACCTCTTAATACAATAGAAGTAGAAGCACCCGGCGAACCTGCGGTAGGTGTTATGGTTGCACCAGCCACTCTTCCGGCTAATGCATTCAACCAGTTATCTCTTTGGGTTTCGGCTATAGCTTCACCTTTTACTTCCTGAGCAGTATATCCTAGCTCTCGTTTACTTTTATTGATACCATAGGCGGTAACCACTACTTCGCCCAATTGCTTTTGTGCAAGTACCAGGCGGATGTTTATTTTTATATCATCGCCAACTGTAATTTCCTGACGGGCATAGTCTACAAATGTAAATACCAGCACTTGTCCTTTTTGTGCGGCTATTGTATAAAACCCAGCCTGGTTTGTTTTTGTTCCTGTTGTAGTTCCTTTTACCGTAACAGTTACATCTCTTAATGGCGCATTATCATCGTCGCCAATAACCACCCCGGTTATTTGTGCCTGTGTAAATAATGGAACAAGGAAAAACAGCAATGCAATGATTCTGTTTGCAAGTTTTCTCATTTTGTGTAGTTTAGTTTTTGTAATGTATAATAAAATTAAATTAAAATACTAAATCGTATTTGTTTTTAGAGAGGATATTGGAGGATGAAAATATTACAGCACAGTTATCCCTGCATCTTTATAGGGCCTCAGTACTGGATGATCGTGAGGTAACTCGGTAATTAAAACATCAATCTTTAATAAATCGCATACATGTATGGGTTGTATACTGTTTATTTTTTCTGAAATAGTTAAGCATACCGTTTTTTGCGATGCCGTAATCATGGCTTGTTTTAAATGAACCACATCCCAATCATTATCGGTTATGCCGTGCTGCAGATCGATAGAGTTAATGCCGAGAAAACAAAGATCTGGTTTTAAACTTTTTATTCTGGTAAGTGCATCAGCGCCTAAAGTAATTTTAGAGTTTTTTGAAAGCTTATCTCCAATAACAATTACTTCAATGTTGGGATGATGCATATACTCTACAACGGCAGGTATACTTCCCGAAATAAAAGTAGCATTTAAAGAAGCCGGTAACGCACGGGCCAGCTCAATAATGGTTGTACCGCCGCCGGTTAATACAAACATGCCATCTTTAATCAACTTCACCGCTTTGCCTGCAATAATTTTTTTATTATCCTGCGAATAAACTTTTTTAGGAGAATAAGTGATGTCGTTAAATGCATGCGATAGCGCTCCACCATGCACCTTAATCAATTTACCTTCTTCCGCAAGCTCCTGTAAATCCCTTCTTATAGTATCTTCCGAAACATCAATTTCCGAACTTAAGCTGGCAGAAAGCACTTTATTATGCAGGTTAACCTGGTGAATAATATATGCCTGTCGTTCTCTTTTTAGCATTGTGATGATAATTACTCACCAAATTAAGGAAAAATATTGCAAAAAACCGCAGAAGTTATGGTTTATTATTCCACATTGCTGCATTAACCTGCAAAATTTTATTTTAAAGAGAATGGTTTAAACAAACGCTGCCCATAAGTTTACAAATAGAGCAATTTGGAGAAAAAGCTGCTGCATCAATTCTTTTTTTCTTTAAGAATTTGTTGCAGGCGGTTATCTTTTTTTGTTTCGGTTGTGGAAGGTATTAAAAATCCATTGTTAGTAAGCTGAGGTATATTACTTTCATTCTCCTCCTCTTCATCTTTACCAAAATAATTATTAAACAGGTTACACAAATCTTTTGCATGGTAAATGGCACTGGTAAATTTATTGCCAACAACAATAATTGTAGCATTTTCTGCCAACAATCTAATAAACACCGCATTACTGCCATGCCACCAGCCATTATGAAAAATCATTTTTTTTCCATCAGGATAAATGTTCATGCGCCAGCCCAGACCATAATTTTTTATGCCGGGTCTTTCATTGCTGTATGGTGTGTATGCCTGCGCTAAAGTTTCGGCGGTAAAAATTTTATTACTGCTTAGTGCCCTGTCCCAGATTAAAAGATCTTGGGGCGTTGTGTAAATATTTTTATCGCCATATACGGCATCCAGGTAATTCAGCGCAATCAATCTTCCCCGCCAATCGTAACTTAAATTTATTTTTCCAGAGTCGGTGCCGGTAAATACAAAACTATTTTTCATTTGCAGCGGCGTAAAAAATGTTTCCTGCATAAACTCCGGATATTTTTTTCCACTTACTGTTTCAATCAATAATGCCAGCAATGCATAGTTAGTATTGCAATAAGTAAAATGTTTACCGGGGGCACCAACATTTTCTATAGCGCCTTTCTTCTCAACAAGGTATTTCAGTATGTCTTCATTGGATACCGTTATTTTTTCATCCCAACCCAACTTTTCCATAAAGTATAAATAATTGGGTAAACCACTGCGGTGGTTTAATAAATTGCGGACAGTTACACCGGGGTAATTAAATGTTTTAAGATAAGTACTCAGTTCATCATCGATATTCAATTTACCATCCTGCCACAATTTTAAAACCGCCATAGCGGTAAATGTTTTGCTTACCGATGCTATTTGCAAAGGAGTGCTGGCTGTAATATTATCACTCCCTGGTAAATGCCCGGTACCATTATATTTTTCAAAAATGATATTTCCGTTTTTTGCAACCAGTATGCCACCATTAAAACCCCGGGGCAATAATGCAGAATCGTACCAGCGCAAACAAGCCGCAGCTAAAGTGGCAGCCTCGGCGTGGGGCAGTGGCACTGGCGGTGGTAGTGTGATAAATAAATCGGTGGAATCTTCTTTAGTTACTGCCTCACTTTTTTTTGTGGTGGACTGACACGAAAACAGTAAAACCACTGCGGTAATAATTACCTGGAATTTTATAGTGCTGCAAATTTTTTTGTTGATGCCTGAAATGTTTGCAAAAAAAGTAGTTGAAATAGAGCCCGCTTTATTTTGCTTGTGCATTAAGCTGCCTGATAAGTTAGAAAACATTAGTATCATATAAGGTTTAAGACATAGATAAGATATATTTGCACAAATTACGGCGTAAAACTATGGCAGAAAAAAAATTAACAAGTTATCCTAAAGAAAAAATTAATATTCTTTTTTTAGAAAATATCAGCGATGTGGCAGTAAACTTTTTTAATAAAGCAGGTTATGCCACAGTAAAAAAAATAAATGGGGCATTATCCGAAGAAGAATTAATGGCCGCAGTAAAAAATGTACACTTACTGGGTATAAGAAGCAAATCGCAAATAACAAAAAAAATACTGGATGCAGCTGAAAAACTGCAGGCTATTGGTTGTTTTTGTATTGGTACCAACCAGGTGGATTTAAAAGAAGCCACAAAAAAAGGCGTAGCCGTTTTTAATGCGCCTTACAGTAATACCCGGAGTGTGGCCGAACTGGTAATTGGCGCATCAATAATATTGATAAGAAAAATTATTGATAAAAATAAGGCCGCACACGAAGGCATTTGGAATAAAGATGCCAGTGGCAGTTATGAATTACGTGGTAAAACACTGGGCATAATTGGCTACGGAAATATAGGCAGCCAGTTAAGTGTACTTGCTGAAGGTCTGGGTATGAAAGTGATTTTTTATGATGTGGAAACCAAATTGCCACTGGGTAATGCAGAAGATAAAAAAACTTTAAAAGAATTAGTAAGCACTGCGGATATTGTAACGTTACATGTGCCGGAGTTGGCATCCACAAAAAATCTCATCAACAAAAACAATTTAAAATATTTTAAAAAAGGCGGCATATTAATAAACTACGCAAGGGGAGAAGTGGTTGACCTGGATGCGCTGGCTAAATTTATAAAAGAAGGGCATATTGGCGGAGCGGCTATTGATGTGTATCCGTGGGAACCGGAAAAAAACGGCGATAAATTTACCACGCCATTACAGGGTTTAAGTAATGTTTTACTTACACCACATGTTGGCGGAAGTACGCAGGAGGCACAACAAAATATTGGAGATGATGTAAGTAATAAATTATTTAATTATTTAGAAAAAGGAATAACCTATGGTTCTCACACTGTGCCTGCACTAAGCCTGCCACCGCAGGAAGGTACACACCGCATATTACACATACATAATAATGTGCCGGGTGTTTTATCCGAAATAAATACGCAGCTGAGTAAACATAAAGTAAATATTTTAGGCCAGTATTTAAAAACCAATGAAGCTATTGGATATGTGGTGCTTGATGTAGATAAAGGCATAAGTAAAAACGCTGTGGAATTATTACGAAAAGTAAAAGGAACTATTAAAGTAAGGGTTTTATATTGATGGATGTTTTTAGTAATTGTTACATAACAAAAAACTAAACTGGAGATTTTTATTTGTGGTACCTGAGATACTATTTATTTAAACGAAGCTGCCATTTGTTTAACAGAGCTGCTTACATTAAAAAAAGAAACCAGTTTTTCTATTATGTTTTCTACAATTGCATCGGGGCAACTTGCTCCGCTGGTTATTAAAATTTTTACCGGTTTTTTTTGCGGCAGAAAATTTGCTGTGGTAATTTCTTCTTTTGTATGAAAATTATAATGCTGTATTAAGTTTGGCGAAAGTATTTTTTCTTCACTGCTAATAAAATAAGTGGGTAATTTTTCTTCACACAATTCTACCAGGTGAGAAGTGTTGCTGCTGTTGTAACCTCCTGCAACTATCGCTAGATCTGCAGGGGTTTGCAGCATACCATATACTGCAGTTTGATTATCGTTGGTAGCGTAACATAAAGTATCCCTGGTATCTGCAAAATGTGCTTCAACAGTATCATTAGTTAAACCATATTTTTTTATCATTACTTCTTTTAAAAAATCTGATATTGCCTGTGTATCACTTGCCAGCATGGTAGTTTGATTTACTACACCAATGCGTTGCAGGTCTTTTGCCGCATCAAATTCTGCTGAATACCTTCCGGCAAATTCGGAATAAAAATTTTCAGGATCTTTTTCGCCGGTAATATATTCACTCAGCACAATTGCTTCCAGCATATTGTTTACCACTACTGTTGGGGTATGATGCGCAGCGTGGCTAAATGTTGCCCGTGTTTCTTCATGCGAAGGTTTGCCATGCACCACCACCGTGTAATTATTTTTAGCAATCTGTTCGCTGCGGTTCCAAACTTTTTCTACAAACGGGCAGGTGGTATTATATTTTTTTGTGGGTATTCCAATGGCATTTAATTTTTCTTCAATGGCGAGTGTGGTACCAAATGCAGGAATAATTACCACATCGTCTTTTGTTAAAGCATCATAAGCAATTAATTGTTTACCATAAGTATCCTGTAAAAATTGTACGCCTCTTTGTTGCAAATCTGCATTTACCTGCGGATTGTGTATCATTTCGCTCAATAAAAAAATTCGCTTGCCGGGGTTTTCGTCAATAGTTCTAAATGCAATGTCAATAGCATTTTCTACACCGTAACAAAATCCAAAATGACGGGCAAGATAAATTTGCACCGGTCCAAAATCGAGCAGGGCAGGGGTAAAATCTTTTTTCATTTTATCCTGCTGCTTTCTTTTATTTTTTATTGCAGCAATTAAAGGGCTGCGATAAATAATGGGAACATTAAATTGTTTCATCGTAAGTAAATATCTGTTACAAAGGTACAGGGTTATGCCAAAAAGATTTTACTTATAATAACGTATTTGGCGGTTAGGTCTGTTCGTTTTGCCGTTATTAAAAAATCCCTGCTTACATTTGAATAAATAAAAAAGCTTGCATGTTAAAAAAAATAATTCCTGTATTTGCAGTTATACTAATAACGGCATGTAATAATCAGGCAAAACAATCAACAGCTAACCAAGAAAAAAATAACATGATAACAAACGCTTACAAAAAAGCCGACTGGATACCTACTACCAATGTTTACGAAGTAAACCTGCGGCAATATACAGCAGCAGGAACTTTTAATGCCTTTGCAAAAGAATTGCCCCGGCTAAAAGAAATGGGTGTGGAAACTTTGTGGTTTATGCCCATTACACCTATAGCCAAAAAGCAAATGAAAGGCAGCATGGGCAGTTATTATGCCTGCAGCGATTATACTTCCATCAACCCCGAGTTTGGCAACCTGAATGACTTTAAAAATTTAGTTAAGCAGGCGCACAGTATGGGCTTTAAAGTGATCATTGATTGGGTGGCTAACCATACCGGCTGGGATCATGTATGGACAAAAACACACCCGGAGTATTTTGAAAAAGACAGCGCCACCCAGGATTTTAAAATTGCCAGCGGCATGGATGATATTATTGAACTGGACTTTAAAAATCCGGATTTGCGAAAAGCCATGATTGAAGCCATGAAGTTTTGGGTTACCGAATGTGATATCGATGGCTACCGCTGCGATCTTGCTTTTTGGGTAGAACTTGATTTTTGGTTAGAAGCAAGAACCGAACTGGAAAAAACAAAAACTCTTTTTTGGCTTGCAGAAAATGACCCGATTGAACATGCCGATTATTTTAAAGCATTTGATGCCTGCTACACCTGGACCTGGATGCATAAGACAGAAGAATTTTATAAGAAGAACCCCGATAAAAATATTTTAGACAGTGTTTTACAACAGTACGATTCAGTGTGTGGCGAAAAAAATATACCACTTTGGTTTACTACCAATCATGATGAAAACAGCTGGAATGGTACCGAGTATGAAAAATATGGTGATATGGCCAAAGCCCTTGCGGTATTTAGTTTTACCTGGAACGGTATGCCCATGATTTACAGCGGCCAGGAATTACCCAATAAAAAAAGGTTGAAATTTTTTGATAAAGATCCGATTGAGTGGAATGGGAAATATGAGCTGCATGATTTTTATAAAACACTTTTAACACTTAAAAAAAATAATGCTGCACTGCGGGCCGGAGATGCAAAAGCTACTACCAATTTATTAACTGCTAACAACGATAAAAATGTTTTGGCATTTGTGCGTAAAAATGACACTGCGGAAGTGGTAGTGATTATTAATTTGAGTAAAGAAAAAATTGATTTGGAT
Source organism: Ferruginibacter sp. (assembly GCA_043756235.1). Lineage (GTDB taxonomy): Bacteria > Bacteroidota > Bacteroidia > Chitinophagales > Chitinophagaceae > Ferruginibacter. Next base: position 76,063 of record JAYURK010000172.1, read on the forward strand.
ATCACTGATCCCCGGGTTGCAAAAAAATATAAAGATATTTTTAGTAACGAAGAAATAGATTTTACAACAGTAAAATCTATTGAACTGCAACCCTGGGCTTATAAAGTTTTTGAAAAGTAGTATAGAAGGCCTTTAATAAAAATGCCCCGGTGTTGAATAAACAACCCGGGGCATTTTATTATTTTATTACCAGCAAATATTATGGGGTCAATGTAATTGGGTATTCGTATACACCATCGTAACCGGGATAAAATCCACTAATGGTAATTGTTTTGTTAGCACCTATTACGGCCCTTAATTCTTCAACACTTTTTACATCTTTATCATTTATTTTTAAAATAACAAAACCATCTTTCATTCTGGTTTGGTCATTTAATGCGCCATCATTTATTTTTTTAACCACTACGCCACCAACAATACTGTATTCCTTCGCTTTTTTTGCATCAAGGGTTACTAATTGGGCGCCTAATAAATCTAAAGTAGCATCAGCCTTAACAATATCAAAATTGCCGGCTTTATTTTTAAGCGTAACCGAGGTTTCATTTTCTTTACCGCCACGGATATAAGTGATAGCAATTTTATCTCCGGGTTTGTAACGGCTAAGTATGCCCTGCATTTCGGCGCCGCTGTTAACTTCCATGCCATCTATTTTTTTAACC
>JAYURK010000173.1:0-9528 GCA_043756235.1 Ferruginibacter sp.
AAAACCAAGGTTCAGCATTTCATCAACTTCATCTATCACTAATTTTTTTATCGCTTTACTTTTAAATGCGCCGTTCATTGCAAGATCATACAGTCTGCCTGGTGTTGCCACCACCACATCTGCACCATTGTATAATTCTGCCATTTGTGTTTTAATATTTACGCCGCCATACACACCCACCGCAAGTACACTCATGTAAGGGGTAAGATCTTTTACGGCTTGCACCACTTGCGCCACCAATTCCCTTGTAGGTACTAAAACTAAAATTTGCGGTGTTTTTTCTTTATTAAATTTCCATTGGCGCAGTAAAGGCAGCAGGTATGCAAACGTTTTACCTGTTCCGGTTTGTGCAATGCCACAAACATCTCTGCCACTCATTACTACCGGAAAAACCCTGTGTTGTATAGTGGTGGGTACTGTAAAACCCAATTCGGTTAAAACAGTTTGTAAAGGAGTACTAAGGTTTAAATCGGTAAATAACATTATTGTAAAATTATCCGGCAAAGATAGTTTTAAAAAATCAGCGCTATTTTGGTTTATTTAACCTGCAATAAAAAATATCAGGGTGATGAATAATTTATACTAATGAAGCTGAGCTAATTTTTAGTACTGTCAACTTTTGCCGGTGTAAAATTTACGGGAGCAGTGGTTGGCGTTGGAGCAGTGGGTGCAATCGGTTTACTGTTTAAAGGTGCGCCAACAGAAATATCGCAACGATGCCCTGGCTGCCCGTGAGCAGGATTCATACCCGGAGCAACTGCCTGCACCGCAGGTTGTGTATTGATATTTGCATTAGCAGTAACTGGCGGAGTTGCTGCAGAAGTTGTAACGTTACTGGCAGGTTTACTGTTTAAAGGTGCACCTACTGCAATATCGCAACGATGCCCGGGCTGCCCGTGTGCAGGATTCATTTTGCCATTGTTTACTGCAGGCATTGCCTGAACAGTTGCCGGTGATATATTTAATGCCGGGTTTTTGCTTTGTGTATTTAAATTAATTGTATTGGTTGCAGCGGGTACGGCAACTGCCCCTGGCAAAATTGCTGCATTGGGTGGCGTGGCGGGTTCCATTGTAACCATTTTTTGTAAATTGGTGTCGGGCACGGTGGTAGTGGCTGCCGATGAAATTAAACTTGTAGAATCTACCAGGGATTGATCTATAACAATCTTATCTTTTCCATTATTACAGGAAACAAAAAATACAGTTGCAAGCAAAACGGCGGCGGTAACAATTACTTTCATACAATTAAATTAAGTTTTGCAAATTATGCTTTTTTAATTAAATAATTATGGTATAAGCCCGGCCTAAGGTAAGCCGGGTTATTAGTAAAAAATTATTATACAAAATTTTTGCTTTTAGCCATTACCAAAAAAACGATGGAAGTAATAAAACTCATTACTACAAAACCTATTATCCAAAGTGCTTTTTCGCCATCGGAAATGGTTTTATTTTTTGCAACATACACAATACCTATTATACGGCTTATTAAACTGGTGATAGCAGCTATGCCGAAAGAAATAATTACCTGCGCATTGAATATAGCACTTAAAATGTAGAGAGGATCGGCATGCGACATTTCATTTGCACGAAAGGCAAAAGAAAATATAGCGTTGAAATAAAACCCAATAAAAAAAATTAAGGCAATTACCGAAAATATAAACATGGTAAGAAAGCTATTATATTTACTCATCTTTTTTATTTAAATCTACAAAATAATATTTATAACTACCAGGCAGTTTTTTTTGATAACACTTTACCATTATTTTTTTGTGCTGCACCAGAAATGATTTACTATTTTAAATACATTTTACTTTTCATAACTAACCCAAAACCAAAAACATTAATGCACCATTTATTAAACTACATCAGTACCATTGCGCCTTTAAGCAATGATGCCCAAAATGCATTGCAGCAATGTTTAAAAAAAATAATACTGGCAAAAAATGATTTACTGTTGCAGGAAGGTAAGATATGTAAACATTTGTACTTTTTACAATCCGGAGCTTTACGTGGCTTTTACAACCTGGATGGTAAAGAGATAACCCATTGGTTTGGGTTTGAAAAAGATTTTGTTACCTCATTTTATAGTTTTACAACCCAGCTGCCTGCTGTAGAAAATATACAACTGATTGAAGGCAGTATTTTATGGAGCATTGATAAAACAACTTTAAATGATTTATTTAACCAGTACCACGAAATTGAGCGCCTGGTAAGAATAGCCTATGAAAAATATTATATCCGGTTAGAGGAACGATATGTAAATGCTCAATTTAAAACTGCCGCTGAGCGCTATCAAAATTTATTACAGCAATCCCCGCATTTATTAAAAAGAGTTCCACTTGGCTATATTGCATCCTATCTGGGTATAAGCCAGGAAACGTTGAGCAGGATTCGTAACAAGTTTTAACTTTTTTATTTTTTCTTTTTGATAAATGTCAAAAGCCCGGGAAGCAGCTGATAATAGTTTTGTTGTATAAAAAAATAGTTATGGAACAACAACAACAGATTCAACCGCCTTCTGCTGCTTTTATTGCTGCTGCATGGCTGGCGTTATTTATCGGCGTTATTGCTTTTATCATTGGCCTTTGGAATGCTGATATGCAATTGAATGAAAAAGGTTATTATTTTACAGTTTTAATGTTCGGACTTTTTGCAGCCATATCTGTACAAAAAGCCGTACGTGATCAGCTGGAAGGCATACCGGTAACCAATTTATATTATGGCATTGCCTGGTTTGCCACATTGCTTTCTATCGTGCTGCTAACGGTTGGTTTATGGAATGCGGAACTTTTAAAAAGCGAAAAAGGATTTTATGCCATGTCTTTTGTACTGAGTTTATTTGCTGCTGTGGCCGTACAAAAAAACACCCGTGATGTAAAGGCATCAAAAATTAATGAGCGGTTTAAAAATTAATAAAAAAGCGCTGTTTCCATTTTTATGAAACAGCGCCTTTTTAAAAAAATAAAGCCGGTTAAAAATTTAGTCCTCAAAATATTCTGTACCATCTGCAGCTACATAGCCCATTTTACCCATGGCATTTTTAACCATTAAAAAATTGCCGCCACGTACCGATCTTACTTCACTGTATTTTGGAGCAATCATTTTATTATCTAAAAAATAATATCCTTTGGTGTTATCGCTGCCAGTTAATATAAAGCCCCGGCCATCATCGTAAACAATATCATTAAGGCTTGCATTTAGTACTTGCCTGTTATTCACATCTACTAAAGTTGCTGCACCATTTTTAGTTTCAATAAAATAAAAATTGCCCTCGCCTGATTTAACCCAGGCCAGTTTATTATACTCAACCGGAATAAACGTGCTGCCATTACCAGTGTACATACCATACATACCATTTTTTAAAACCTGCAGGTAAGTGCTGCCGTTGATATCAGCTTTTTTTATAGAATCAAATTCAAAAGGCACCAGCACATCAAATGTATTATTGATCACACCATATTTATTATTCTTTAACCCAATGTAATAAGTGTTTACATCAGTTGGTAGTTTATAATCATCCACCAACTTATCATACACATTTGCATTACCTGCAACGCTGTAAACTTTTTCAGTAGTAACGCTTACAATTGGTTGCCGGTTATCGGGCCTGTTTTCGCTAATGGCCGGGCATTTGCTCATTACACGTCCTTTGATATCAATGCAAACTTCGTTACCATTTGGTTTTAATGATGCGCCTGCAAACATAACAGTATCCTGGTTTTTTACTAATTTACCGCCTGCTGTATGTTTACCCTTATTATCAAAGTAGCCATACATAAAAGGTTTTGCCGAATAAAATTTGTAGGGGATAACTAATTTTCCCTGTTTATTGATATAGCCATACAGTTTACCTTTTTTTACTGCTGCTAATCCTCCAACAAACCAGTTAGCTTCGGCATACGCTGGTTTAATGGCAATTGTTTTGTCGGCATTTGCATAACCCCACATGTTACCCTTTCTGTAAGGAATTAAGTTTGCATCGTACTGTTGTGCAAAAGTTGCTGCGGTTAATAAAATAAATGTTAGCGTAAAAAGCTGTTTCAGTTTCATATGTTATTATTTTTAAGCAGTAAGGCAAATCCGTAACCAAACTTCACTTAAATAATAGTGCATATATAAAACCGATGTGAAAACATATTTTATGTAACAAATTGCAGCAACATTCAAAATATATGCTGCGCTGATTGTGTGAAAGAAATTCCACACTCCATGAAAATTTTGCCATACGGCTTTAAAGTAAATAATGTAATTGCAGGTAAAATTAGTTGTGATGAATGCTCCATCATCAATACAATGCTTTTATAAACCACCTGGCATAGTAATGGGAAAAAAACTGGCTATGTTATTAAGAAGTTAAAGGAAATTTGGATTGTTATTCATAGTAAAGATCTCAAACAAAGTGCAAAAGCAAACGGCTCCCGGTTAAGTACCGGGAGCCGCTGATGATAAGTGATTTATTTTTTATCCACTGTTATTTTTAAACTGCTTTTATCAAGCGCCGTGTTACCCTGCCCAACTAAAACCGGTTCTCTGTAAGAAGTTTCTTCAACTGCCCTGCCAAAAGTATTGGAAGTAATATTTCTTAATACACTTGCCAAACTTGATTCAGTTTCATCGCCCCAGTCTTTATCCAAACCATCTGCAACCAACGCATCGGGTGTAATACCTGCATAATAATTGCCTTCGCCATTTTTATTCACCGTTTTAAAAGATATTGGAAAAACATACCACTCTCCCACTGAAATAGGGAAATATCCAACCGGCTTACCATGGGTGTTAGACGGACCAACTAATCTTACATCCATGTAAGGTTTTAAATTATTTATGAGTAACTCGCTTGCAGATGCGGTACTTCTGCTAACAATAAAATAAACTTTATTGATATTTAGTGCTCCTTCTTTTTTAAAATTGGTGGTATTGTTTTCGCCGCTGTGCGCCGTGTTATACATTTGCTTCATCATTACACCGCCATTGGCGCTGCTGCTTACAATATAGTTCGCCAATTCTTCCTGCAGGCTTACATAACCCCCGCCGTTATACCGCAGATCAACTACTAAATTGGTAACGCCTGCTGATGAAAATTTATTAAACACCCTTGCAAACTCTGCCGCAATTTGATTTTGGTTACCTAAAAAAGAATTGTACACCAGGTAACCGGTTTTGCCGCTAACACTATTGTAAATGGTATCTAAATAAACCTGCTTAAGCGGATATTTTGTTGCGGTTAATGCAACATCTGCACTGGTGCCATCTGGTTTTACAAAAGTTACTGTTGCAGTTGATGCGTTGTATAAATTTTCGATTATAAAAGGTATGTTAGAAGTATTGATATTGGTGTTCTGATTTATTTTTGTAATGCGCCATCCCCTGCGTACACCTGCTGCGCCTGCAACAGAATTAGGTTCTGATAACCTCACCCTTAAATCATTTTCGGCCCTGAAGAAAACAGTGATGCCAAAATCTCCATCATCTTCTGCAGTGGTTCCGGCAACAGTGCTTAATCCACCGCTAATGGCATCCCATTCCTTTTTCTTCATAGCAAAACTCCACCTGTCTACTGCTGATGAAAAACCAGCTTCTTTGCTGTACTGCCTGATGTCAACCATTACTGCATTGGGGTCAGCAAAAGAAGCTGCGTTAAAAGTTGCTGGTAACAGGTTATTCCATAAATAATAATCCTGCGCTTTTGCATAGGCAGATTGATTGAGCTGTGCGGAAGATATAGTTGTATCTGGTTTTGGGGTTGGCACCAGGTTTGTTGCAAGTGATTTATCTTCTTTTTTACAAGATGTAATAAATAAAGCAGCAGCCAAAAATAGTATTGAAAATAAACCGGGGGTTTTTGCCATAGTTTTGTAGTTTTTTATACATACATATACGGCAAATTTGCTGCTACAAGTTGTTATCAAAATGTAAAAATATAGCTATAATGCATTTCAGATATTTTGGTACAATAAATGAAACAAAGGCAGCAGTTATTAAATGAAATGATCGGTTGCCAAAAAAGTTTAAACTTTATTCAGTAATTTATTCCCTGCTTCAAAATCGCTTAAATTTTGCAGGGTAATTTTTGCTATCTGCGATAAGGCTTCATCCGTTAAAAATCCCTGGTGTGCGGTAATTAAAACATTGGGGAAACTGAGCAGGCGCATGATAACATCATCATCAATAATATTTTCGCTGAGGTCGTTAAAAAATAATTTTTCTTCCTGCTCATAAACATCAATGCCTAAATAACCCAGCTTGCCTTTTTTTAATGCATCGATAGCAGCTTTGGTATCAATTAAAGCTCCCCTGCTGGTATTTATCAGCATACAGCCATCCTTAAGGCCGCTTAAAGTATGTTCATTTATAAGATGTTTAGTTTGTTCTGTTAACGGGCAATGCAACGATACCATATCGCTTTGTGCCAGCACATCCATCAATGGTAAATACTGCACACCAGCAGCTTCCATTTCTTTGTTGGCAATAATATCAAATGCCAAAACGTTACAACCCATGCCTGTCATAATTTTTGCAAAACACTGCCCTATTTTTCCGGTACCAACAACGCCAACTGTTTTTCCAAACAAATCAAAACCGGTTAATCGGTCCAATGCAAAATTTCCTTCTCTAACACGGTTATAAGCTTTATGGGTTTTACGGTTCAGCGTCATTATTAAAGCCAGCGCATGCTCTGCAACAGCGTGTGGAGAATAGGCCGGAACCCTTACAACAGCAAGGTTATTTGCTGCCGCTGCTGTACAATCTACATTATTAAAACCTGCACAACGCAATGCAATAATTTTTACACCTGCAGCTGCAAGTGATTTAATTACTGCTGCATTCAACTGATCGTTTACAAACACACATATCGCATTGCAACCTGCTGCAAGGTTTACGGAGTGTATATTTAGTGGGGCTTCGTAAAATATAATATCATGTTGTTTATTATAACGCTCAAAATATTCCCTGTCGTAAGCATGGGTTGAAAAAAAGGCAACTTTCATCCGATAAAATTACAGCTATTCTTCTTCTCCAAACCATTCATTATGCTGTTCCTGCACCCTAATAAAAGTGGTGCGTTTGGTTAACTCTTTTAAATAAGAGGCCCCTACATAAGTACAAGTTGAGCGAAGGCCCCCCAGTATATCCAGTATAGTTTCATTAACAGGCCCACGAAAAGGCATTTTTATTGTTTTTCCTTCAGATGCCCGGTATTCTGCAACGCCGCCAGCATATTTACTCATGGCCGTTTCACTGCTCATGCCATAAAATAATTTAATTTTTTTTCCGCTTTCCTCTTCCACCAGTTCGCCGCCGCTTTCGGTATGGCCGGCCAGCATGCCACCCAGCATTACAAAATCGGCACCACCACCAAAGGCTTTCGAAATATCTCCCGGTACTTTACAACCACCATCCGAAATAATTTGTCCGCCCAAACCATGTGCCGCATCGGCACATTCAATAATAGCGGAGAGTTGCGGATAACCTACACCGGTTTTAACTCTTGTTGTACAAACCGAACCGGGACCAATTCCTACTTTAATAATATCAGCGCCTGCCAATAATAATTCCTCCACCATTTCTCCGGTAACCACGTTACCTGCAATGATGATTTTTTCAGGAAAATTTTCTCTGGTCTTTTTTACAAAGTCTACAAATTTTTCGGAATAACCGTTGGCTACATCAATACAAATAAAACGCAGCGAAGGGCAGGCTTTAATAATTTGCTGTAACTTTTCCGCATCTGCATTGCTGGTACCGGTGCTCAGGCAAATGCTGTTAGTAATTTCAGCCGGAGAATTTTCAATAAATTTTTTCCAGGCTGCAGCACTGTAATGTTTATGTACAGCGGTAAGTAACCGGTGCTGTGCCAGGGCAGTTGCCATTTCAAAAGTTCCCACAGTATCCATATTAGCAGCCATAACCGGTACACCTTCCCAATCGTTATCAGCATGCCTAAAATGAAATTTGCGCAGCAGCGAAACCTCGGCCCGTGATTTTAAAGTAGAACGTTTAGGGCGAATCATAACATCTTTAAAACCCAGTTTTATATCGTTTTCTATACGCATTTTAATTTATTTGTTTTTTTTGAAAGTTACACAAAGATTAAGCAAGTTTTTATTTTAAAAAAGGCCCCTGCAACAAATATCTTTACTAAAATTTAACATTAATTATTCTCCACACACTGCAACGCTGGCACAATTTTTTCCATCTTTGTACAAAATAAAAACGTTGAGCAAAATTTTCTTAGCCTTTTTTCTAATTACAGGTTTAGCTGCTAAAGCCCAAAAAATTGACAGTATCTATATAAATCTTTATACCGACAGTTTGAAAAAAGGAACTTATAATTATATTAATGTAGATGGGCTGATGAGTAATGGCCACTATTGCCCTTTAGACAGCAGCCATATTTTATTTACGGCTTCGGCAGGCAAATTTACCGGTAATACATTATGGATAGATAGAGATTTTACCCCTGAAAAAGTAAATATTAAAGTTGTATTAAAAAACAATCCCACACTCCATAAAGAGTTTGTGGTTTATATAAAGAAAAAACCCGACGACGAAAACTTAAAAACAACTGAAGAATTGCTGAATGAAATGCAATCTTCTAAAGGAAAGAAAAAGAAAGGATAAGTGTGAAGATGGTATTTTACCATCGGCCACTTATCTTATTTAAATGCAAAATGCCCGGCTCTTCTAAAAAAAGAATTACCGGGCATTTTTTATTTTCGGGTGAGTCACCCTTCAGGGGTGGCTCACCCGAAAATTACGCAAACTTTTTAGCATCTTCTAAAAACTGTGCAAGTCCACTATCAGTTAAAGGATGTTTTAATAAACCAAGTATAGAAGTTAGCGGGCAGGTACATACATCGGCACCGGCCTCGGCACATTTAATAATATGATTGGGATTGCGGATGGAAGCCGCTAAAATTTCTGTTTTATATCCCTGTATAGAAAATATCTGGCGTAACTGGTGAATAAGGTCCATGCCATCCCAACCGGTATCATCTACCCTGCCAATAAATGGCGATACATAACTTGCACCCGCTTTTGCTGCCAATATTGCCTGGCCTGCAGAAAATATTAAGGTGCAATTAGTTCTTATACCATTATCGGTAAACCACTTTATCGCTTTAATACCCTCTTTAATCATGGGCACTTTTACAACAATGTTGGGGTGTATAGCCGCCAATTTTTTTCCTTCTTCCACAATGCCATCAAAATCTGTTGAAATCACTTCTGCACTAATATCACCATCCACCATTTCGCAAATAGTTTTATAATGCTGCATAACAGCTTCGCTGCCTTTAATACCTTCTTTGGCCATTAAACTGGGGTTGGTGGTAACGCCATCTAAAATTCCCAGGTCGTTAGCTTCTTTAATTTGTGCAAGGTTAGCGGTGTCGATAAAAAATTTCATTACTGTAGATATATGTTAAGAGATAGTATAAATAAAAAATGGCAAGTTACTTACATCGCACCGCTCAACCATCTACCCTTGCTGCCTTCCGGCCCTGGGGGAGTTCAACAGGAGCTGGC
>JAYURK010000174.1:0-30521 GCA_043756235.1 Ferruginibacter sp.
AATTTCTTTTTAAAAGTGTAAAGTCTGCTGCAGTTTGTATTTCCGGATATTTTAGGCAAAAGCCCGGATAATTAAATAGTACAGTTGAGGCTTTTTCTGCAATGGCCGCAAGTGGTTCCCATTTAAAATGATTGTCTTTACTTAAACAATCAGGATTAAAACGATCAAAAAAAATGCTATTTCTAAAATATCTTGCTGGCAACATATTCCATCAGTTATAAAACTGAAATATAGAGTAAGCCGTAACAATAGAAAATACTCATTTAGGGTGACAGGTAAACCATTCCTTTTAATTTGCAACTGGAGAAAAATTTTATGGCGCCCCACCGTTTAGAGAATGCATTCATAAATTGATGTAATATTAAGAATTACGGCAAAATAGAAACTTACCCTACTGTATAAAACGATAAGCAGTGGCTTCAAAGCAATTACTTTCTTTTGATCATCAACACAACTCCACCGGGTAAAATATAAACAACTTAAAGCAACAGCCGGATTAGGTATTGGTTTAAATCAGCTTCGTAATTTTTTTTAAAATTTTATACCCACACCAAAATGCTGCATAAACTGTTCTTTAAACAATGGCGTGATAGGTTTATTGATGCCATACCTTATAGTAAGAAAAGCAAGCCTTACCTGTAAACCTATTTCCGGATTGGGTACAATATATTGCTGTTCTTTATTTTTTACATATTCAATATTGCCTGTGGTGTTATGTTCAAATTCTTTTACCTGCGAATTAATACAAACACCTGCGCCGGCGTAAACCCATAAAGGATGCGTAATCTTTTTAGTAATACCAACAGTGCCAAAAAAAGTGCGGACGTAAGATTGGCCGTTGTATTTTTTATTTTGATCTACCGAGCCTTTTATACTGTTGTCATCAGTAGTTTCCCAATAAGCATCACCGGTTTGAAAAATATCATCACTCACACGCAGGGCTACATACATTCCAATTTTTCTGTTATTCAGCGAACCCGACATCATGCCCAGCAAATTCTTTTCATCGGCATGCCATCCCATAAAAACCATATCATCCCTGCCCCACCTGATCTCTTTACGTTTTAATGATTTTAAATGTGCATTACTAACTCTTTTTATTCCGCACTGTTGTGCCAGGCCATATTGGGTTAAAGCCAGGGTCATGTTATAGGAAGCTTTCATTTTTTCATTTTTTTTAGCTTCAGCAAAATGCAGCTCACATAATTCTTTATTTACTGTATTTATTTGCGGACCCCGGCTATAATATTTTTGGTATAACTCGTAGTAAGTAACAGCCGAGGTGTAATTATTTTCTTTTACATATTCTCTTGCAAATCTTAAATAAGACCGTTGCAATATATCATCTGCTTCGCCTTTGTGTGTACCTAACGGATATTTTGCCAGGTAACTTTTGTACGATTCAACGGTATTAATATTACCTGCCACCTGCCAGGCCAATTCCTCCTGCGCCTTTCGTTTATACGATGCAGCTTTTGAATCTTTAGAAATAAAAGACAAAGCTTCATCAAATTTATTAATAGCAGTTTGAAAAGAATTTTGTTTAAATTTTTCGTCGCCTTCTTTCATGGCTTTATTATAGCCATTAAGCGTAATCATTTTTGGGGTTTGGTTTATTTTAGTGATCAGCGTTTTTGCCTGTGGGTCTGCAGCCATTGCCGCATCAGTTAGTATGGCTAATGCTGCGGGGTAATTTTCTTTTTCTACATATATTTCTACGGCACTTAATGCGTATTCAGTTTTTGTTTTATCCATCTCCCACAATTTCCTGTAATCGTCGGCTGCATTTTTACCGGTGCCGTCATTAGTAAGGGTTTGAGACAACTCCACAGCTTTTGCACCATTAGCAATATTAATTTTAAGCGCTGCAATTTTTTTCTTAAAAGATTCGTCAGCCATTCCTTCGGCCATAGTTAAATATTCCATTGCTTTGCTATTTTCCTGCAGTTTATAAAAAGCTACTGCAGTATAATAATAGCCTTCGGGTTTTGCCGGTTCGGCAGTAATTAATTCGGGTGCGGTTACCAGCAACTCATCCCATTGCGATTTTGTAACGCACTCTGTAACCTTCACCTGTAAACTATCAAAGGAGGAGGATTGACCAAAGCTATTTACAGAGAACAATAAGGCAAGAGCAAATAAATATAGTTTCATGTTCATTTTTTTAGTTAGATATTTTTTTCAATATTAAATCGTACCGTATTTTACCCGATTGCTTTTGTAAAGCCTGGATATCTGCATTTGATAAACCATTAATGAGGGAAGTATAATGTTGGCGGTAATTGGCTGTTTCATCTACGCAACCATATATTGGATCGGTAGAAAAATGAGCCGCCTCCATTTCTGCTACACAACCTTCAGCTTTATTCCAGTTACCAATAACATCGCCATAAGTATCTATTCCAAAACAACTGCAGGTAGCTTTTTGGCAAGCTCTTATCAATCGCACTCTTTCTTTATCGGCATCAGCAGCATATTCCATAAACTTTTTTCGCAGGGCTACTTTTTTACTTAATAAAAGTTCGCCTGTTAATTGCAGGTTGGCCTGCCGGGCTGCTTTGGCATCAGTAAGTATTTTTCTTCTAAGCTCAAATGCTTTTTTTAAAGTTTCAGCTGCTTGCTGTTGCCTTTTACTAAGGTTAACAGTTAAGTCCCAACTTTTATCATCAAGGGTTTTAATCTCCTGCTCTGTTTGTTGCTTACTGGTAGTGTATTGCAATTCGTACTCTTCAATGCTTTTTTGTATTTGTGCTATCCTGTCTGCTGTTTCGGTTTTACTAAGCTGTAAAATTTTAATTTCATCAGCTGTTAAGGCAGCAATATTTTGCAACTGTTTATTTACATTAAATAATTTTTGTTTCAGTGTTTCATCATTTAATTTAAGTGGACTTAGACTGGAGAGATGTGCTTGCAGCAGTTGTTGTAAACTTTGTTTCTTAGCTTCAATTTCGCTGGCTATTTTTTGTTTTTCTTCCTCGTTTTGTTTACGCACTTTTTCGGCAGATTCGTTCAGGGCTTTTGTTTCTTCGGCATTAAGGTCGGCAATCTTTACTGTAATAATATTTAAACGGTCTTCTATAAAATGTTTTTCTGCCACAATGCGCATTAACTCGGCCAAATAAATAGATTGTACATTTTTTGCAGCCTTAACCACCACATCTTTATAATCTTTACTCATCTGCACAATTTCCTGTTTCAGCCTGTCGATATCATCGTAAATTTTAGGCACTTCTCTTTCTGCTTTATCTATTTTATCGTTGTAGTCTTTTTTTGCCCGGTCTATTTCATCATGTATTTTATCCAGTTCTTTTTTCTTAAAATCTTCATACTCCCTCATGGCATCGCTTATAGAAACCCGGTGCCAATGATTGGCAACACATATTGGTGGCGGCCCGCCTGCACTGCAATTGCCGGGATAATTTTCTTTCCATCCATTTTTTGCCGACTCCCGCCGGTTGATCCACGACTGGCTGGTTTCTATTTCATTTAGTTTAGCTGCCAGTCTTTTTTGCAGCAGGTCATCCTGTGCATTACGCTCCAGCCTCCATCTTTTTAAATCAATTTCCAGCTGTGCTATTTTATTTTGCAGATTTTCAATAGTGGTGGCCTTTGCTTCAATCGACGAAATATAACCAGCCCCCGAAGTTTGGGCGCTGGCTGTAAGTACCAGGCTTAATGCAAAAAATAGCATTACATGTTTCATAGCGGTTTAATGGTTAGGTTTAAATCTTTATTAATAAAAATAATGCTTCAGTTTTTTAACCTCAACTGTATGTTTGTAATAAAAATTATTTTACAGGTGATAAAAGCAGCAAACCAAAGCCTGCAGTAAATTTGAAATATAGTTTTGCAAATGGAATGATATTATAAAAACCAGACATTTTTCTTATTGGCATTACAGCGTTGTGGTTAGGTAATATAAGCATGCAATGTAGTGTAATCAGAAATGTTTTACAATACTCATTTAGGGTGACAACATTTATCAGATGCATTTTCCTTTTGCAAACTATTGATTAAAAAAAATAAAAAACCCCCGCTCTTTACGAGACAGGGGCATTCTAAGGGAACCACTGGTTTATTTAATTTAATTAAGGCCTGTTACTTTGCCTGTAGTTTTATTTTTACCAAACTGAATGCTGTAAAAAATGGTACCGTACTGGTTAACAGTAAATGGTATTATATTTTGAATCCCTTTTTGCAGCAGCACCGATTTGGTTACCAGCGTTTGACCGGTAGCAGTAAACAACTCAATCTTTGCCCATCCATTTTCAGGGGCCAGAATGCGTAGCTTAAATGTGCCGTTGTGCGGATTTGGATATGCAGTAGCGCTTAAATCTTTTACTGAAATCACTGTATTTTTTTCATTTTCTGTATCACCATTAATGCTGGTAATGGGTAATGATGTTGGCGATACCACCAGAGAATAACAGTTATAAGATAATGCCCCTGTTACCTGTATAAAATAGGTAGCACCACCGGCGAGTACATATTGTTTGGAAGTAGCAGATGAACTAACAGGAACCAGTGCAAGTGTATTGTTACCCGCTGCAAATACATTAAAGTTATAATTTACTACAGGGTGATTGAGTGTTACAACATAATTTGCAGCGCCTGCCGGTGTGGTAATCTTAAACCAATCTGCTATATCTGTTGATAAAGCAATACGGGCACTGATCGCTGTTCCTATACCGATCAGCTTCGCCTGGTTTTTACTGTTGTTACTTTCATATTCGTCGCTGCCATTATCAGTAATAGCCGCCACTTTAGAAATAGTACAACCATTAGCATCTTTTATCCATACGGTATAATTGCCGGCATATAAACCGGTGAATGATCCTGAAGATTGATACGCACCATTATCTGTTTTAAATTGATAAGGAGCAGTACCACCCGACCCTGTTGCTGTGATCGTACCTAAACTACTGCATCCTGTAGCATTTGTTTTTGCAATGGTTAAACTAACGGCTTCGGCTGGCTGCGTAACAGTGAAGGTAGTTGATTTTACACAACCACTTCCCATATCTGTAACAGAAACTGTGTAGTTACCGGCAGCAAGATTAAAAAGATCTTCAGTAATTGCGCCGTTATTCCAATTATATGAGAAGCCACTACCCGTTCCGCCATTCACACTAAGATCAATTGATCCGTTGGTTTGCCCTTTGCAAGAAATATTAGTAACGATTGAATTAATTACAATGTCATTAAAACTGGGCACTACTACATTTACTCCGGCAGTACATCGATTCGCATCCGTAATAAGTAAGGAGTAATTACCGGCAAATAAATTACTGGTGTTTTTTTGCGACGAGGTAAATCCATTTGGCCCCGTCCAGCTATAACTGATAGCACCTGATCCTCCACTTGCAGTTACACTTACTGATCCGGTATTTGTTCCAAAGCAAGTGCTCTGTACTGTATTTAACAACACAGATAATGCTGGTGGTTGATTAATTGTTTTTGTAACAAATCCTGTGCAGCCATTTGCATCTACAACGGTGATGGTATATGTGCCTGCAGCAAGATTAGTAAATACATTACTGCTTTGATAATTTAAACCATTAATACTGTATTGGAATGGCGCCGCCCCATTTATATTGGTAACTGTTATTACACCATTATTACCAGCAAAGCAACTTACATCTGTTACCTGTGCAGCCGGATTAAAAGCTTCATTGGCAGTAACAGTTATACTTGCAGAAGCCGTACATCCATTGGCATCAGTAACAATCACTGTATAAGTTCCGGCACTGATGCTGTTAATAGTTGCAGCTGTGGCTCCATTACTCCACAGATAAGTATATGGAATTGTGCCGCCACCTGCATTTACAGTGGCAGTGTTACTGCACGATGTTGAAATACCTGTTGCCGCAGCAGTTAATAAAGTTGGTTGCGTTACTATATAATTTGAAAGAGCTATACAGCCATTAGCATCTGTAACGGTTACAGCATAAATTCCTGCAGCAAGATTGCTGATGTTGTCTGTAGTTGCACCAGTACTCCATACATAAGTATAAGGTGCAGTTCCGCCATCGGCTGTAACAGCTGCTGTACCTGATGATGCGCCGAAACAATTATTATTAGTGCCGGTTGCAGCAGCCGTTAATACATCAGGTTCGGAAATAGAAGTAAATACAGAATCTATAGAACCATTTGCATCGGTAACAATTAATTTGTAATTACCCGGTGCAAGATTAGTAAGATCTTCCAATGTGCTGAAACCACTAACGCCATCTTTAAACCAGGCATAAGTGTATGGCGCAAGCCCATCTTCTACCAAAACATCAATTGCACCATTGGCTGCCCCATTGCAAGTAACATTGGTTACAAGAATAATATCCACATCTACAGGTACACCATTGCAACTATTGGGTACAGGTTGAAAACCGGTAGCGATATCATTATCTGTTCCGTTAGTTAACCAGGGCGAATGATTAACTGTTGTCTCTGTTATTTTAGGTGAAACATTATGGGAAGCAGTGGCCCCATACCAGTTGCAGTTTGCGTTAATTATTTCGCCAACGGCCCCGTTGTTGATGGAAATGGAATCGCCGGTAAAACTGTTGTTATTAATATTTACGGTAGCACCAACAGGAATATTTCCATAACCGGTGTAAGGGTTGAAGCCAGCGGCAGGATCGTAAAAAACAACCGACTGTTTAAAGCCCTGCACTTTATTATTTAAAATATTTATTACTGCAGTTGATGGCATGTAAGAACCGCTTCCAAAATCTGTATTAATAGTAATGCCCGGGTTAGTGGGTAATCCTGTTGCAGTATTTGGGGGTAACAAACTACCAGTGTTGTTAAGTATTATCTCATTATTTTCTACTGTTGCATTGGCAACATTGCCTCTAAGTGTTATAGGTCTTATAAACTCGCTGGCTATTGTACTAAAATTACCGGAGTAAGTAATTTTATTACCACGAATAATAGTGGATGGATTAAGTACAACATTGGAGGTTGAAAAATTCATACTTCCAAACAGCTGTCCCGCTAAACCCGGTACCGCTACGCCTGAGATAATATTGTTTTCTACCTTAAACAAATTACTGGTACCCGGTAGCGAAGTGCCATTGCGGTTGTACCCAATAAAGCCGCCGCCACCTGTGGTATTCTGCAGAATATTATTTGTAAATTCAATAGAAGAAGATTCCGGCATAGTACTTACCACATTCAATCCCCTGTCGCAATTTGTAATATTATTTCCTGAAATAAATTCATTGGCCACCCTGTTACTGTTTACAACAATTGAAGCAGCGGAAATGGTATTGTTAGAGAAATAAAATGAATCTACAATGCCGGTTGCACCAATATTAGCTACCAGTTGGGTTTTAAGTGTGGTGCCTGTAACTACAAAAGCATTATTTGCAATAGTTATGTTTTTAATATAACTGATATTGAAAGTAGTTCCGTTGGCGCTGCCACTTTTTTCAAAACGGTTATCGGTAAAAGTATATCCTGATGTAACGGGTAAAGCCGGCGAGCTAACCAATTTACCTGTTAGCGGAAACTGGGCGAAATTGCCCACCGTATTTATTTTATGAATATTTTTTTCAAAAACAAAGTTGCCAAAATCATTATTGGTGCCGGCGCTATTTTGTAATTCAATAGCACGATGATCACCCATAGTAAATGTAAAACCTTTAAAAGAAATACCATTGCTGGCAATAGTAAAGATGGCATTGCTGATAACACTTTCTGCAGTACGGTTTACATTTGCTAAAGATTTATCAGCGGCATGGTTTGGCGAAACCTGGTAATTAGCCCCAAGAAAAGTCATGGCTTTTGGAAAGGAATAGGTCAATCCGCCAAGATCGTAATTTCCGGCATCTACAAAAATGGTATCTCCCGCCTGCGCTATACTGTAAGCATAGTCAGGCGTTGCAAATGGTGCTGATGATAAACCATTATTACTGTTGTTACCAACAGCAGTAGTTAATACATCGCCTGTTGTATTATTATCATTCACATAAAATTTATTCTGGCGGCCAGTACATGAATTTGGTACAGATTGAAAACCAATAGCACTGCTGTTATCAGTTCCATTCACTAACCACGGGGAGTAAGTTATACCTGCTGTTATTTTAGGTATTACCACATTTACATCTTCAGCGCCATACCAGTTACAAGTAGCATTGATAGTACTGCCACCAATTTTATTAATGGCTTTTGGCCCGGTGCCCAGAAAACTGTTTTGTGATATTGTTCCGTTATTAGTATTTACCAACAGACCATCACTTACATAAGAGTTAAATATATTTCCAGTAACCGTTAATCCATTAAGTGTACCAAAATCTAAACCGGCAAATACACCTGTTGAAAAGCCCGGGTTAAAAGAGGAAAGAATATTATTGCTTAATGTAGCGGTTAACCTGGTACCTGCAAAGTTTACAGCTATAAATTCTGCATCAATTGTATTGCCATCCACTACAAAAGTTTTGGTAGCTAAATTGATACTGGGATCTATAC
Source organism: Ferruginibacter sp. (assembly GCA_043756235.1). Classification (GTDB taxonomy): domain Bacteria; phylum Bacteroidota; class Bacteroidia; order Chitinophagales; family Chitinophagaceae; genus Ferruginibacter. The sequence continues at coordinate 8,470 of JAYURK010000174.1, forward strand.
GTACAAAAATTCCCTGGTTACCATTTTGCAGTTTACAATTTTTTATACTGCCGCCACTTTGAATAATTATTGGAGTTACATTCATTGTATAGTCAGCAGTAACAGAAAGATTACTGATGTGCACATCGCCGGTAATACTTTGTGCGGTTTGAATAACTCCATGTTCTGCAAATGTGCTTGGTGGCACAGCAGGTGGTGCAACTGTTATTGCTGGTTTAAGAATAGAAGTAAGATTTTGTCCTGCTCCAATAATAGTAATTCCTTTATCAGTTGTTACCTGTTCGGTATATGTGCCTGCATCTACATAAATATAATCGTCGGCTGCTGCTTGTGTTAATGCATAACTTATTGTAGCAAATGGTGCAGATGCAGAACCATTATTACTATTATTGCCAATGGCAGAAGTAAACACATCACCCGTAAGGCTGTTATTATTTACATAATAAGCATTGCGACCGCTGCATGCTGCATTCACCGGTTGAAAACCTATCGCTGCACTGTTATCTGTTCCGCTTGTGAGAAAAGGAGTATAATTAACTGTACCTGAAATTTTAGATGCAACAACACCTGCGTCTGTTGATCCGAACCAGTTACAATTAGCGCTGGGTGTATTGCCGCTTGTTCTATTGATGTCTTTTGCGCCATTGGTTCCACCAAAACTGTTGAAATTATAATTGCCATTATTACTATTCACCTCCAGCCCAATGCCGAAATAATTCTGAACAATGTTGTTTTGAATGGTGAGTTGCGGGAGTGGTCCAAAATCAAGACCAGCAAAAATACCTGCAAAATAACCGGCGGCTTTGATGATATTATTGTTTCGTATGGTGGCTGTTAAACCACTGCCCTGGCAATTGATACCGATGCCAACTGGTACAATGGTATTGTTTTCAATCAATGCTGTTTTAATGGCAGGATCCACTCTGAAAAATATACCCTGGTAGCCATTTAATAATTTACAATTCTTAACACTGCCCCCGCTTTGTATAATAATATTTTGAGAACCATTATTACTATTGATAGCAAGATGGCTGATGTGTATATCACCTATTCCCTGTGTAGTTTCAAACAAACCTATTTCAGTAAATGGACCCGGAGCAGGCACTAATGTTGTTGCTGGCGGAGTAAATGATGTAAGATTTTGCCCGGCACCAATTATTGTAATGCCTTTATTAATAATTACCTGCTCCGCATAGGTTCCTGCATCTACTAATATGGTATCACCGGCTGCAGCAAGTGTTAATGCATAGGTAAGTGTAGCTACCGGTGCCGACGAGCTGCCAGGGTTACTGTTGTTGCCTGCAGCCGTAGTGAAAATATCACCTGCAGTATTATTATCATTTACATAAAATTTTCTAATTCCGTTAATGCCATCAGCATTATCATATTTATAAATTTCGGCCCCATCTACGCCGTTATTGGCTGAAAAATAAACCGGATTACCATAAGTAATTAATGATGGCACCGAAGCGCCTGCTGAATTAATATCTTTTACCAGTTTAGTGTTGGCCGAACTGCCATCGGTTATCCATAGCTCGGGGCCACTGGCATCGGCTGCTGCCCTGAATAAAATAGTGCCATTGGAAACTGCCATGCCAGAAGGATTACTGTTACCACCCGGAAAAATATCTTTTACTTCAGTAGCATTGCTGCCATCAAACTTCCATAGTTCATTACCATTAGCACCTGCCGCTGCGAAAAATAAATTATTATTTAAAACTGTTAATCCTGCAGGGTTGGAGTTTGCAGCACCTGGATTAATATCTGCAACCAGCATTGTACCAGCATTCGTGCCATCTGTTTTCCATAATTCTTTGCCATTGCCATCCAGCCCGGCAAAATATAATGTAGCACCAATTGTTGCAAAAGGAGGATAATTATTATTGCCGGAAGTACCGATTGTTTTTACCGGAGCGGTACCAGCAGCCGTGCCATCACTCTTCCATAATACATTGCCGGTGCCCGGTGTTACAATCATCACGTACATATTATTACCGGCAACCATTAAAAGGCTGGCTACATATTGATTAAGGCCAAAATCAAAAACCATAGAAGTGCCTGAATTTGTTCCGTCGCTGCGCCATAACTGATCTACACCCGTACCACCTGCATCATACACTATAAAGTAAAGTATACCATTAACTGGTGTAAGAAACACTACCTGCGGCACGGCAGCGTAAGCACTAAAATTATACACTACCGATGTACCGCCGGGTGTGCCATCTGTTTTTTTCAATAATGCAGTATTGTTATTATCAATTACACTGTAATAAACATATGAGCCCATTGCTGATAATTCAACAACAGGTGTTGTATTGGGCCGGGTGGGTTGAAATCTTTCTAAAGCAATAGTGCCTGCCTGTGAGCCGTCGCTGCACCATATCTCTCCATAATTAGGAAAATTATCACCTGCAAATACAATTTTGTTTCCCAAAGCTGTTAATTTTTCAGCCTTGGTACTTATATATGTGGGGTAGGTAAGATTTAATTTGATAGTACCAGAGGGTGTGCCATCAGTTCTGTATAATCCCCTGTCTGCATCGGCGTCTTCATCTTCTGCATTAAAAAAAGTATAGTTACTGGTTTTTACAATTTGCTGTATGCCGCTGCCAGTAGCACCGGGAAAAACATCTTTTAATAATAAAGGGTTTTGTGCAAAGCCAGTTATAATTGTAAAAAACAACATTAAGGACAGGCAGATTTTTTTCATAAAAAAAATTTAAACGTGAAGAGATTTTGCCGGTTGTAACAGGATGTAGATTTTAAAGAAATCTTTTGGAGGGAAATTTTATACTAACCGCAAAGTAACTTTTGTTACAGGTGGCAGCAATACTCATTTAGGGTGACAATGTATGCTGTACTTTGTAAAAAATTTACTGCTGTGATCTGTCTTTATCAAAAATCTAATTTTAATTTTTATTGTAACAGGGTGTTATCACCCAATTGTTAATCAGTAGTAAACCCTTAACTTTAATAACAATTAAACTTTTCCTTAAGCCAATGCAAAAACTAACCGGTGTACTTACCGCCCTCTGCCTTTTGTTACCTTTTGCCGCTGCCACTCAACTGCTGCGAACGGACAGCCTTACCGCAAGCATTGAAAAAACCGGTAATACCGACCAAAAAGCCGGGCTGCTTATTTTTAGAAGTAAAGCGTGGCCCAATGCCAGCATAGAAAAAGCCATGGCCGATGTACAGCAGGCGCTGGCATATTACCAGCAAACCCAAAACGAAGAAGGCCAGGCAGATTCATACCTGCAACTATCGGGCTTGTATAGCCGCCAAAATAAATATAAGCTTGCCCTCGATATTGATTCGGTAACGTATTTACTTTCAAAAAAAATTAATTATAAAAAAGGCCTTGCACTTTCCCTTAGCAATATGGGCCGTAACCAGCAGCAGGCCGGCGATATGCAAAAAGCTAAAACAGCACTTTTACAAAGCAGGCAATTGATGAATGAAATTGGGATGGAACGGGAAACTGCCGAAATCCTCAACAGGCTTGGGATACTGTACCGAAAATTATCCGACTTTAAAACATCGCTAAAAAATTTTGAAGAAGGACTTGCAGTTGCAAAAAAATTTAATAACAGTACGGCCATGGCGAATATTTATATGAATATGGCCAATACGCTTAACGAAAGCGCCCAGTACGATGAGGCCATAAACATGCACCTGGAAAGCATCCGCATTAAAGAAAATTTAAAAGACGAAAGAGGCCTGGCACAAAGCTATAATAATCTTGCAGCTGTGTACAACAGCACGGGCAGGTATACCGAAGCATTACAATATTTTAGGTTAACCAAAAGTATAAACGAAAAAACAGGCATCAATAATAAAACTTCCATGGCACTGGCTTACAGTAACCTGGCCAGTGGTTTTTCTAAATTACAGCAGTACGACTCTGTTGAATATTATTACAATAAATCTTTACTGTTGTTTAAAGAAACCGGCGAAAAACCCGGGCTTGCACTGGTGTATAATAACATGGGCCAGTATTACACTGATGTAAAACAATATACTAAAGCCCTCGGCTACCTGCAGCAGGCGCTGGCCATTCGCAAAGGTTCTAACCTGGTGTATGATGAAGCATCAACCCGTAACAGTATTGGCGTGGTGTTGGGCAAAATGAACCGTATAAAAGAGTCGGAAGATTATTTATTGCAATCCATGGCACTGGTGCGTAATGATGGCTCTAAGTTGCAACAGGAGATTTATAAATCGCTGGCTGTACATTACAAACAGGTAGGTAATTTTGAAAAAGCTTCCGAGTTTCAGGGTAAATACATCAGTATAAAAGATACGCTGCTTACCGAAACTGAGGCCATTAATATGGTAAAGGCGCAGGCAGATTACGAGATTGAAAAAAAAGAGATTCAACTTAAATTAGCCGATAAAGAAAAGCAATTGAAATCGCTGGAATTATCTAACAGTAATAAAACAATTGTATTGCTGGGGGCTGGCTTTGTATCGCTGGTATTGTTGCTGGGATGGTTGTTTTACAGCTTTACCCAAAAAAGAAAAATGGCAACGGCACTGGCGGTAAAAAATGACCAGATTGAAACCTTGATACGGGAATTGCATCACCGGGTAAAAAATAATTTGCAGGTAGTATCAGGATTACTATCGCTGCAAAGCAGCAGGATGGATGATGATAAAGCGAGAGAAGCAATGGACGAAGGGAGAACAAGAGTAGATGCCATGGCAATGATTCACCAAAAATTATACATGAATAAAGATTTAACCGGGGTTGATATAAAAGATTACCTGGAAAACCTTACGCATTCACTGGCGGGCAGTTTTGGTTACAGCAGTCAGCACATAGTAACTAATGTTGATCTGCAAAAATCAGCAATGGATATTGATATGGCGATACCCATTGGGCTTATTGTAAATGAACTGGTGACTAATGCTTTTAAACATGCCTTTAGTGCTACCATGCAACCAAAAATAAATGTAACCCTTTCGGGCAAACCCGGTGGCGAAATGCAGTTGAGCATTACCGATAATGGTAAAGGCATAACCAAGGGTGCAGATATTTCAAAATCTTTTGGCATGAAGCTGGTAAATACTTTGGTGGCACAACTTAACGGTACCATGCAACAAGTGCAGCACAACGGAACTATTTATAATATTCAGATAAGAGCGTAAAAGAAAAGCATGAGAGAAAAACCAACCGTACTTATCATAGAAGATGAGCTGATAACCGCTGCAAGCATTGAAGAACTGCTGCAGGAAGAAGAGTATACTGTAATTGGTATGGCCAAAGATGCCGCAACAGCTTTTAGATTATGTAATCATGCCGATGAACCCCCTTCGGTAATTATATGCGACATTAATATAAAAGGAACTACACAGGGTGTGGAGCTGGCGGGCCAACTGAAAGAATTATACGATTGTGAAATAATTTTTCTTACCGCCTATGCCGATGCTAAAACCCTGCAGGATGCATTTACCAAAGACCCTGTAATGTATGTAGTAAAACCTTACAGCGATGTACAATTATTAGTAGCGCTGCAAATGGCCTTTCATAAAATTTATCACAAAGAAAAAACGGTATTGCAATACCAGCTCGATCTTACCGAACGAGAAAAAGAAATTGCTTTGCTTGTAGCGCAGGGAATGTCTTCCAAACAAGTTGCCCGAAAGTTATTCATCAGCATAGAAACAGTAAAAACACACCGCCGGCGCATGCTGAATAAAAATAACATCAACAGTTTTCCGCATTTAGTTTACCTGATGAACCGGGAAGTGCAATAAAAAATATTTTAAAAGATAATCAGCATAGTTTTATAAGAAATAAAAAACCGGCAGCTTAAGTACCGGTTTTATTAAAATTAAAAAGATAACATCATTTTGCAGGTGCAGGCATGTCGGTGTTCCAGATATCACGGTGCATTTTCCATTTACCATTTTCCTGTTTCCATACGGCAATAAATTTGCCTTTGTCTATCGATACATTTTTATCAGCAAACATTTCGTAAGTTCCTGTTTCCACCACTGCATCATTACCACCCATTACTTCGGCAGTAGTTATTTTAACAGCACGGATACCCATTTTATATCCGCCATTAAAAAAAGCACTGATGGCGGCTGCGCCACACATCTTGGGCATGTTTGAGGGATTAATGCAGGCATCGCTGGTGTAATGACTTAAAAAATTTACAGAATCTCCGGTGGCAAACCCGCTGCCAAAAGTTTCGTTGCTGGCGGCAATGTCGGCTTTGGCGGCGTCTAAATTAAAACTGGTTGCTGTTGTTGCCGTGGATGCAGTTTCAGTTTTTGGCGCTTCGCTGTTACAAGAAAATAAAAATGCAACAAAAAAAATTGCTGCTGCGGATAAAAGGTTTTTTTTCATGTTGTTGTTTTTAGTTAAGGCTAAATGTAATAGTAATATTTGAATTTTGCAATGTGGGTATTGGGTATTTTTTTTTAAAAAATTTTATCTTGAAAATGCAGTTAGCACGATGCTTTTTTTATTGCCGGTCATCCGGGTATCCATTGAGGAATAAGCGAAAAAATACCCCATCAAAAATTACTGCATTGATAAACGAAGTTGAACTATGCCCGTTTTTACAGGTAATTGAAAACAAAAATGGTTAACAACAACTTTAGCGTTACCGGCAGCTGTCTGCTGCGGTTGGCAGTCAGGTAACAATCAAAGTAGTATCTAAACATAAAATATTTTTTAGTCAGCAACGGCAAAAGTGTTGCTATAAAATTTTTACAGCTTCCGTTAAAAAATATTTTTGGTATTTTCTTTACACAAAACTTATTACTACATTTAGGAAAGCTATTCTGCTTCATCCAAAATTTTTGCTTATGCCAGCTGATACGCCCAATCTAAACAACAAAGCCATAACACAAAACTCTTACGATGCCATTGTAATTGGCACCGGCATGAGCGGCGGCTGGGCCATGAAGGAACTTACAGAGCAGGGATTAAAAGTTTTGGCTCTTGAACGTGGCGTAGATAAACAACACATAAAAGATTATGATACCGCCACCGCTAATCATTGGGATGTGGCGCACAGAGGCACACTCACCAATGCATTTACGCAGGCAAATCCAATTCTTATACGCTCGGGTGTGGTAGATGGGTTTACCACAAAAATGTTTATAGGCGATGATGTACATCCTTATGTGCAGGACAAACCTTTCGACTGGATACGGGGATACCAGCTTGGTGGCCGCAGTTTAATGTGGGGCCGGTGGACACAACGGTGGGGCGAAGCCGATTTTAAAGCCAACGCAAAAGAAGGCGTAGGTATCGATTGGCCCATCCGCTATAAAGACATTGCACCATGGTACAGCTATGTTGAAAAATTTGCAGGCATTGCCGGTAATAAAGATGGATTAGCGCAAGTACCCGACGGCGAATTTTTACCACCATTTGAAATGAACAATTTTGAAAAACTGGTAAAACAAAAAATAGAAGAAAACTATCCGGGAAGAAATTTAATAATCAGCCGCACCGCAAATCTTACCAAACCAAATGACATACATACTGCATTGGGCCGGGGCCAATGCCAGGCAAGAGATTTGTGCAGCCGTGGTTGCCCTTATGGTGCTTACTTCAGCACACAATCTGCTACTTTACCTGCTGCACAAAAAACGGGCAGGCTTACATTAAAAACAAATGCCGTGGTGCACTCCATTATTTATGATGAAACAAAACAGCGAGCCACCGGCGTAAGGGTCATCGATACCATTACAAAAAAGACCACGGAATATTTTGCAAAAATTATTTTTTTAAATGCAGGCTCTATCAACTCCAATTTGCTTTTATTAAACTCTGCTTCAACACGTTTTCCCAATGGATTAGGAAATGATAGCGGCACGCTTGGCCATTATATAATGACGCATAATTACCGGGTACGTAGCAGCGGAATTTTTGAGGGTATGCAGGATAGTTATTACAGCGGCAGAAGACCCAATGGTGTGTACATGCCTCGCTTTAGAAATTTTGGAAACGATAAACAAAGCAATTTTAAAAGAGGTTATGCATTGGCGTGCTCCAGCAACCGCCAGGGCTGGCAAAGAGGCGCCAACGAAATTGGTATTGAACTAAAAGAAAAATTAACAGAGCCCGGCCCCTGGTTTTTCTTTGGCACCGCCATGGGAGAAATGCTGCCTTACGAAGATAATTTGGTGTGGCTGGATAAAAATAAAAAAGACGAATGGGATATTCCTTTGCTGCATGCAAATATAAGCTGGCACCAAAATGAAGATGTCATGGCCAAAGATGCAGCGGAACAAATGCAGGAAATGTTTGACAAAGCCGGATTAAAAAATATTGAAACAACAGACAATCACCAGGCTCCCGGAAAAGACATCCATGAAATGGGAGGTTGCAGAATGGGCAACGATCCAAAAAATTCCATGCTTAATAAATGGAACCAGTTGCATGCCGTGCCCAATGTTTTTGTAACCGACGGTGCCTGCATGACGTCATCCGCATGTCAAAATCCTTCGCTTACTTATATGGCCATTACAGCAAGGGCTTGCAACTATGCAGTGAGTGAAATGAAGAAAGGGAATTTGTAGATTTTTTTGTTACCAGCATTTGTTTTTCATATCATCATCGTTGTGTCATTTTAAATCCCGAGAAAGGTTTTGTGGGCTGCCTCGGGACTCACTTGTACGGCATACCATTGTGGATCTTTTATTGAAGCGAAATAAAAAAAATAAAGTAGTGTATGTTAATCCCGAATGGATGTTATTTATTAAAAGTTGAATAATTTTCGATTTTTTTCAGAACCACGAAAGTTAATGTTATTAGTCTAAGAGAATTTAAATTATAAAACTCCCAATTCCAGTTCCCTCTCCTTCGGAGAGGGGTTGGGGTGAGGTCTAAGCCAAATTTTTTTTATGAAAAATATTAAAACATTATTTTTTTTCTGCTTTGTACTTATTCAGCAAGCAACTTTTTCTCAACAAAAATTAAAAGTAGTTCTAGCCGGCCTCTCCCACGACCATGTAAACCGCATGCTGGATAAAAATAAAAACGGCGAAATTATTATTGTTGGCATTGCTGAGCCCGATGACCAATTACGCAACAGCAAAAAAGCAGCCTACAATTTACCCGATGCTATTTTTTATAAAAATATTACTGCGGCATTAAAAAAAACTACCCCCGATTTGGTAATGGTTTTTAATGCACCTGTAGATCACCTGCGCATAATTGAAACCTGCATGCCGCTGCATATTCCGGTAAAGGTAGAAAAACCATTATGCTTTTCCAATGCCGAAGCTGCGAAAATAAAAATGCTGTCACAAAAATATAAAACCAAAGTCTTTACCAATTACCCTTCGCTGTGGTACACCAGTTTTATGGAATTGCTCAATAAAAAAAATGAAGTGGGTGCTATTACTAAAATGGAAATGCAAGGTGGGCACCGAGGCCCCGTAGAAATTGGATGCAGTAAAGACTTTTTAAACTGGCTTACCAACCCTGCAAAAAATGGCGGTGGCGCATTAACAGATTTTGGTTGTTATGGCGCCTGCATCATGACAGCATTAATGAATGGAAAAGCACCCACATCGGTGTATGCCACGGCTAAAAATTTAAAGCCATCGGTTTATCCAAAAGTAGATGATGATGCAACAATAGTTTTAGAATATCCCAATGCTACCGGCATTATAGAAGCATCCTGGAACTGGCCATACACTATTATGGATACAGAAGTGTACGGCACAGCTGCTTACCTGCATGCTTCTCAAATAAATGGCGCAGACACTGTTTATTTACAATCAAAAAATGAAAAAGGAACTAAGCAGGAAAATATTTCAATCCCTCAATATAAAGATGAAGTGGAGTATTTAACCGCCGTAATAAAAAATGGCGCTGCAGATAATAACACACTCTTATCTTTAGAACGGAATATTATTATTGTACGGATATTAGATGCTGCAAGACAGTCAGTAAAAGCAGGGAGGAAAATTTTATTGTAAAAAACCGAAAGCTAAAAAGCGATGAAGAATTTAATGGCTGTATTTGCAGGATAAAAAAAAGTATTACGCTCTTTCAAATTCGGCACAATCAATTCTTATATCTGGCACCAGCAATTTTTGCTGCAGCAAATTACAAAAAGGGGTTTTATTTTTAGACGAAAAATGTATGCAGTTATAACAGGTTCGCTGCACACTAATGATTCCGGTTTTATTCAATTCCCTGATAAGGCCTGCAATGTTTTGCCATAATATTAATTTACTGTTATTACCCTGTGCTGAAATTATTGCTGTAAGCGGATTTGTAAAATCTTCTGAGGCAGCCACTACATTTTTTCCCTTTGCCAATAATTGAATAGTATAACTTCTTGTATCCGATGGGTCTGCAATTTTCTTTACCATTTTTTTTTGTTCCAAAACTTTTATGGCATCGCTGATGGTGGGTTTTGTAAAATTAAATTCCTGTGCCAGGTAGCTAATGGTAGATTGATCTGCAGCGTGGTATTGTATAAAAATGAGCAGTTGAATTTGTATGGGACTTAATCCATGTTGTTTAGCTTTTTCCCAAAGTAAAATGCGAAACACCTGGCCCAGGCGATCGAGCCCGGCCACTATTTTGTTATCAAGGTTAGCATTTTGATCGTCAATATTAAACACAGGCATTAAGTACAGTTTTGCATTTCAATAATATAATATCCTTTTTCATCAATGGCTGCTTCCATTTCAGCCGTGGCTGTTTCAATATGGCAATAGCGGCATTCTTTAGCTGTTAATGGCTGCCCATCTTGTTTTTTAGATAGTAAGTATTCCTTACCAAAAGTATGAATTGTTTTTTCATCTTTTATGGCCGCCGGTGCAATAATATCAAAGTGCATAATGCTGCCTTCTTTTTTGGTAACATAAGTATCCCAAACAGCTACTTTCATTTTTGTATAATTTTTTTGATGATAAATATTTTTTTACAGTTGTCCAGCTATATAACTGCAGCTAAAAAAATGCCCGGAAATACAGCTAAACTATATTTCCGGGCAAAGCTTAACCCTTTACATCTGCCATGCTTGCACCAAAATTGATGTGCAGCACATTACCAGTTGGAGTTACCAGTGCAGGAACAGATTTTACACCAGCTTTTTCTGCTGCTGCAATTTTTGATTTGTCCTGGCCCAAATGAATCACCTCTACAGCCGAAGGATTCATTAGGCTCAAAATGTCGTGCTCTGCACTAACACATACCGGACAGCCTGCATGATAAAAAATTGATTTGCCCATAATATAAACTTTTTGAGACAATGCAATATTGCTTTATAAATATAGTAAGGATTCCTAACAATATAAAATATTTTTTATCTCCGGCCAAAATAGCGTGTGAAATAATTTTCACCATGCCCACCATTAAGCGTTACAAAACTGTTTGATGAGATAATTAAAACAAAAAGTTTATACTGATCAGGCAAATAGCGGATTGCTGTTTAGTATAAAAATCGGGAGCATAATTTTTTCTTATAAAAAAATAATGGATAAATTTTTTATACCGGAACACTCCAGCTCTCTTTAATTGATGCTTTTAATTTTTCAATAATACTATCTAATCCTTTATACCAGTCTAGGTGTGGGCTCCATGCAGGGCAACCGCCGGCATGATCAATACATTGCGTTTGTTCCCATACTTTTTTGCAGGCCGGGCAACGGCCACCGGTAGAAAACGTATCCCAGTTATAACCGCAACTACATTGCCAGTAAGGTTGGCCATCAGGTTCCCAATTGCATTTAGGACAAGCTATTTTTATTTCATCCATTTATTTAACGGATAAGTTCAAAGACCGATTTATACGAAGAATAACTATGCGTAAATCTGAACGTTTTTTAATCTTAATGCAAGGCCACGTATGGCAGTTTGAATTTTCTTTGCCTGTACTGCAGATGGATTTTTTACTCCCGAAGCATATTGCCTTAACAGGCTGGCATTAATGCCGGAAAGCTCTGCAATCTTTGATTGGTTAAGAAAACTAAATTCTTCAAAAAATACGGTGAGGTCATAAGCATACTCAAATTTAACATCTTCCAGTTGGTGAAAATCTTTTAATGCCTTATGCATTTTTTTTTCTAAAGCCTATAAGGTTGCAGCGGAATCTACAATGAGGTTATCATCATAAGTTACACGGCCCCATAATTTGCCACCTCCCTTTTCTAATACCAATTGTACTGTCATCGGTTTTAATATTTTTAGTTTTTTCTTTTTGCTATCAGTTGTTTTAATTTATCATTAGTGGCTGATGTTTATTTTAACCCAGCCTGTTTAAGAATTGCATTTAAAGTACCCTTCGGAATATCCCCACCATGTACCGGCACCGTAACCTTTCCTTTTTTTACAGGATGCTCCAGTTGCAAATGACTGCCTTTTTGATCTTTCTCTTTCCACCCATCTTTGTGAAGCATTTTTAATAATTCTTTTAGCGCAGGGACCTGACCCCCTCGCTTATTGTATTACTGTGAAGACGTCTGATGGAAAAAGTAATCAATGAACCCAAAGATGTTTACTCTTACTGCTGTTGATATTTTTTCACTTGAATAAACTTACCATTTAAATGATCAAAATCGCTATCGATTGTTAATAGAATAGCATTGGCAACTTTGGCTGTTGCTGCAATCCATAAATCATTTTTACCAATAACTATAGCAGAAGAAGCTAATGGGAAACCTGGTAGTTTTCCTTTACTATATGCGTCAATTTCGGCATAAGCATTTAATAAATCTATGTCCGAAGAATTAATATCTATTATAATTAATTTAGAAAATAACGATTGGATAGCTTGCATTTTTTTAGAGCCCCAATTATGCTGTATACCAAAACTAATTATTTCCGCTTGTGTTGTAACAGAAATAATGGGCAAGCAATCAGCGGCAGATAAATTTTCAGATGCTTCAATTTGCATATATAATTTGCTTTGCCTAGCATAATGAACCAATATCCCTGTATCTAATAAGTATCTCCTCATTATTTAAGAGCATTTAATATTTCGTCAATACTCTCATCACCTGGCCACTGTCCGATAATATCACTTATATAATTGCCATTTTTTAAGTTCTTTTGTTTTCTTAATATTTGCTGTTCAACAGTTTCTTTCTTAGATGGTTTTGAAAAGTACTTATCAGCATCTGAGGGCTCAAATAATTTCTCAATATATAAGAACGACATTTTACCGCTTGGCAAGTAGTGCGCTGTTCCCGCAATAGTTAGTTCTTTCCCCCAATATTTTGAAATATTTTCAGGTTCTAATTCATCACTTAAAACCCCATTTACAATACCTTCTTTTGTTGCTATAGCAACTCTACTCTTAGAATACTTTAATTCATCTACAATTCCATTAATTATTATTTCTTGTGATTCAGGAATACTTTCTTCTAGTATTTGTATTTTTTGAAAATCTTTTTTCTTTAACCTTAAGTCAGGAATACTCCCTCTATTAGCCATCGTTACAATTTCATCGTCAGAAATAAAAATTTTTTCAAAGTGTTTTAATTTCTTAAGCAAAGCCTTATCAAGTTCACTCGCCTCCTCTTTATAATCTAGAGCTTGCCGAAATGATTCGATTACAAGGCTCATAGGTGTTTCGTTAGGTAATTCGTCCAATATACCTGGTTTAAAGACATCACCTTGTTGACCCTGTAATGTCTCACTAAAAGTTTCACATTCCAATTCAAGGATTGTAGAACCCTGTTTTAAATCAGCTAGCTTAATTTTTAAAGCTTGACTTATCCGTTCAGGTTTTCTACCTCTTTCGGTACTAAAACCTTGTAGTCGAATTTGTAAAGCTCCCTTAGCTATCTCAGAAATAGCTAAAGCGAGTTGGGACAAACGCAACAAGTCAATTTTCCCATCATCTTGTTCGGCTCCTGCTAATCTAATTTCGTATATCATTAACTTACGAGGGTTTAAAATTTAAAATTACTAAATTTAGAATCCATTGCGCTTTGAATTTAACTTCCTAGCCAGATCTTCATATAAGAAGGTTGAGTCTGTGCCCCGTTCATGCTTTAACAAATCAAGAAGAAGCTCAGAGGGAAATAGAATATGCTTATTTCCGGAATCTTCAATTTTTTTCACACGCAGCCGAAGATTCTTGTATTTAAAGATATTTGTATTTTTTAACTTTGTAACAACCAATTTTAGTGCTAACCCTTTTTAACAATACTTGAATTAAGGCTCATAAGTGAAAATTGCGGCAAGCCGCGGCCCTTTGATTCAAAAGAGGAGATAATCCGCAGTTTTGAATGTACCTTTTGTAAATCTGCGGAGAGAACACTTTATATAATACATGCCCAACTGCGATGATAAACTGAGGCCAAGGCTATTGGGGAATAAAAAATGGCTGGTGAATATACTGGTTCGGCTAAGAAAATATACAAAGCTGTTGATCCAAAAAAATATTGGAACTGCAGCGGCAAAAGCCGGCAGACGTTCATTTATTATTCAACTCCGATTTCATTTACCATTGCACGGAATGTTCAACATCGAAACTGCGTATTCTAACAATTTAAATATGGGGCATTTTGAGTATAATGTATTCCGCAATTCTTTTGATGCACACGACAGTCGGGTATTGATCAATAAATCTTAACCCTGAGTTTGTGTCACACGAATGTATTTCAGAAACCCTGCCTGTTAAAAAATAAATTTCACCACTACTCATTTATCGCCCCATAAACCAATGCCCTGAATTTTTCTACCACATCCGGCTTGTGAGCTATTCTTTAATTCATAGTAGAAGGCTATATCGATTTTATAAGTCAAGCTTTTGTTTTATCTACCCACACTTTGTTACAAATTCTACAAATACTAATCATTTATCGCCCCATACACCAATGCCCTGAATTTTTCTACCACATCGCCGTGTGTGCTTCCCTGTAACTGGCGGTAAAAAAGCAATACCATTTTTTCTTTAGGGTCTACCCAATAACTGGTGGCAAATGCGCCGCCCCAACTGTAAGTGCCTGCCTGTGCAGGTGTGCGGCTGCTGCCGGCTTCGGAAACTACCTGAAAGCCCAGTCCAAATTTATCTTTGCCCAGCGAAAGATCGCCGATCTGGTTCATCGTCATAAGGCGTACACTATTTCGGCTGAGTAATCTTTTGCCATTGTACACGCCATTGTTTAAAAGCATTTGTAAAAAAATACCGTAATCTAAAATGGTAGAAGATAAACCGGCACCACCGGAATAATAGCTGCTGTTAACCAAAGGATAATTACTAACTGTTGGACCGTTAAGCATATTGCCTTCGGCTTTTACTAAATGCCCGGTGGAATCTTCACGATATAAATTTACCAGGCGGGATGCTTTTTCCTGTGGAATAAAAAAATACGTATCGTTCATACCTAATGGTTGAAAAATTTTGGTGCGAAAAAAATCGTTTAAGGACATACCAGAAATGACTTCTACCAAACAACCTAACAGATCGCTGTTTAAACCATAAGTAAATTTTTCGCCGGGCTGGTGCATCAATGGTAATTTTGCAAGGCGGTTCATGGCATCCAGCAATTTATCATCCTGCACTCCAATGCCCGCAGTTACTTTACTTTTTGCATAAATGGCATTGGCTTCTTTACTGCCTATTTGTGCATAGCCCAAACCTGATGTATGTGTAAATAACTGGCGAATAGTAATTTCGCCTTTAGCAGGAATAGTAGTGTACGAGGTATCTGTTGCTTCAAATTTATCCAGCACCTGTTGTTTTTTAAATGCAGGAATATATTTTGATACTGCATCATCCAATTGAAATTTCCCTTCTTCAAACAACATCATCATGGCTACGCTGGTAATGGCTTTTGTTTGCGATGCAATGCGGAAGATGGCTTCTTTTTGCAAGGCAGATTTGGTATCCAGGTCATTTACACCTGCTGCTTTGTAATAAGCAATTTTTCCATTTCGGATGATGAGTGCTACCCCGCCCTGCATCCATTCTTTTTTTGCCCAGTCATTCATTTCCCTGTCTAAGCGTTGCAATCTTTCTGATGAAAAGCCTGCGGCTTCGGGAGTGGTGAGCGGCGTTATTTTTTGTGCGGTTGCAAATTGCAGTTGCAGTATGATGATTGCGGTAAGAAGAAAATGTTTTTTCATAATAAATTATTTATGGGTGAAAGAAGCGATTTTGGTTGTTACTGTTTTTATATCAAGAGTGATTAATACACTTTTTAAAAGGAATTCTTTTATTAAGAGAGATATCAACTTATTCAGATCTTTTTACTTTTTTGCTTCTCCCCCGAAGCAGCACAAAACCTTTCTCGGGGCTGGCAAAAAAGTAACAAAAAAGGAGCCCCGAAATCGATATACAGCCTCACGATAAAAAATCGGGACAGGCGATTTCGGGAGGAGCTTTAATTGACATTTGTTCTTCGGTAATTTCAACATTGATAATCCTACTCTTAAATGCAATCATCAAAATACTGTTGTGCTGTTAAGAAAATTTGTGACGTTAGCAATTTGAATATTATTGACGGCCCAGCCCCATCAACGCTTTTCCTGCTCTTGCGCCCAAATGTTTTTCGTTTTCTACAGTTACCACACCGTTCACCATTACAAAATAAAACCCTTTGGAATAGGCATGCGGTTTTTCAAAAGTACTCATATCATTTACTGTTGCTTCATCAAAAATAACAATGTCCGCATTCATGCCTTCTTTTAATAAACCAATGTTTTTTAATTGAAATTTTTGGGCCGGTAAACTGGTCATTCTTCTTATAGCTTCTTCTAACGAAATTACTTTTTGCTCCCGTACATATTTACCCAGCACTCTTGCATTGGTACCATAACCACGGGGGTGAGGCGCTCCTGCACCAAGGGCCCTGATGCTGGCATCGCTTGCAAACATGTTAAACGGATACTGCATAATGTGCTGCACATCTTTTTCGCTCATACCATGAAAAACCATACCTGCGCCACCATTAATCATCATCTCCATAACCGTTGCAGCTTCTTCACTTACTTTATGTTTTCTGCCTTTTAATAAGTTTATCGCTTCAATACTTTTTCCATTTAAAGTGGTGTCTGCTTTGTAGTATGCCACTACTGCATAGCTTAAATGTTTTAATTTTCTGTTCTTTAATTTTTTGGTGATATAAGCCGTTACCTGCTTTTTTATTTCGGGCCTGCTCAATCTTGCTGCAATAGAATCCTGCCCGTCGGCTAAAATTTCATCGGGCAGTAAAGTGCTTAGTGATGTACTGCTGGCTGTGTAAGGATACTGATCGATGGTTACATCTAATCCTTCTTTTCTTGCAGCAATTATCATGGGCAAAGTTTGATTGCTGCGGCCCCAGTTTTGTTGTCCGCTTAATTTAAAGTGCGAAATTTCTACAGGAATATTGGCACCTCTTGCAATGGCTAATGCTTCATCAATGGCTTGAGTTACACTATCGCCTTCATCCCTCATATGTGTTGCATAAACTCCATTGTATTTTGAAGCCACTTTTGCCAGGCGAATTATTTCGGGTGTTTTGCTATAAGTGCCGGGTATATAAATTAAACCGGTTGATAAACCTACAGCGCCCTCTTTCATGGCCTTATCAACAATGGTTTCCATTTGTAATAATTCTGCTTCGGAGGCATTACGGTTGGCACGGCCCATCACCGCTTTTCTTACATCGTTGTGGCCAACTAATGTGGCTACATTTATAGATAGCTGCAACGAATCTATCCACTGTAAATATTTTCCGATTTCAATATTGGATGCACCGCAATTACCTGCAATAACTGTAGTAACACCATCGTAAATAAAATTATCTGCTGTTGGTGTTTTGGCTTCGTCGCCCTCTATGTGTGTATGCACATCAATGAATCCCGGTGCAACAATTAATCCTTTTGCATCAATAGTTTTTGCAGATGTGGCCGTAATGTTTTTTTGTATGGTAATTATTTTTCCTTTGGTGATGGCGATATCTGCATAATACCAGTTGTTGCCGGTGCCGTCAATTATTTTTCCGTTGCGGATAATTAAATCGTATTGCGGTGTTTGGGCTAATAAAGAAAAAGGAAGTAGCAGTGCCAATAATAGTTTCATGATGGTAAGATAAAATTATTTTTTGATTATTGTTTTATTAAAATTTTGTAAGAAGATTATATATTAAATTATTGCTCATGACAGATTTCTCTGACTGGATGGAATTCAAGTTGCCTTGAAGCCTCAAACCAGGCAACAAATTTTAACGCAGAGAAAAAGAGAAAAGAAGTTATCGCAGAGGTTCTCAGCGTAAACTCAGCCATCTCATTTTCTCTGCGTTGAAAAAACATTGCGACAATATGAAATGCATTCTATGTAATGAGAATTACACATTGCTCAATCTATTCTTAAATTTGAGAAGAAAATTTTTATTTCTCCTAAAGAAAATTTAATTTCTTTTAAAACTATTCTCCCGGATGATATTTTTTTGCTGCATGTTGTAAAACATCATCTTTATAAAATAACACGTCTTTAAATTTTCCCTGGCTGTACATCTGACCCTGGTCAAAAAAATGTGGAGAGTTTTCGTTGCCACTATTACCACCTGCTAATAAAGATTTTGCTTTTATTTTTTTACCCGAAGAACCCTGTGGACCAAACTCTACTGCACAAATAAAACTGTTGCCATTTACGCCGTATCTTTTTTTAGTACCCGGAAAAATGCGGCTGGTGTACGAGGGCAACATACCCCAGGCAGATGATGCAAATGCTACCGGAATACTTTCTTTATTATCATCAAATTTATTATCCACGTCTGATGATATTCTTTGAAAACGGTTTATAGCTCCCCATTCAATTTGCCATTGACCAAATTTATTTTGCAATTCATTTATTACAGAGGCAAGGGGCGTAAGTAAATCTTGCGGCGTTGCTTTTATAATAAAGCGGTTGGTTTTAGTTACCTGATCCACAAACTGAAATTCATCTTCATCGTTGCTTTTTGTAATATTGGGAATTAATTTTTGCCCCCATTCAATGGCTAAAGTTGTGGCAACAGAATTAACACTGCAATGCATGTCCCAGTTTTTTAAAACAGCTATGGGCTCTTTTAATTTTGTGTACAAACTATCATTGGCAGTAATATTTTTTTCAAAAGCATTTATTAATGCAGGAATTAATTTTTCAAATGCGGCCAGGTAAGTATTGTAACCTGCAGCAATTACTTTATCAAGGGTATAATTTTTTTGATTACCTAAAATACGTACGGCATTTATGCCCCTGTAATTTTCGCCATCAGGCGCCATATAAAAAGGATAATTTTCTTTTTTAGGACTGTTATTACCGGCAACAGTAAATGGTGTGGAGTTACAATTTTGCAGCCAGCCATTTACAGGATTTATACTTTGTACAATTTCATTTATTGGATGAAGGCCTTTCCATTCAGTTGCACCTGTTGTGCCATCTACCGCTTGGTTCCAATTGTATTTTTTATCTTTTACCGGAATGCGGTTGCCATGCCAGTAAGCAATATTACCTTCAGCATCGGCATACACAGTGTTGTTACTAATATTTCCTTTAAGATCAAGCGTTTTTTTATACGCTGCAAAACTGTTGGCTTTATTTCTTTGCCAGCATTGTATCAATCCATTCATAATCCGGTTATCGGCCCGCAGGCTTAAAATTTGCCCGTTGCGGTTTGCCATTATGGGACCATGATGAGTGTAGAGTGCAGTGATATTTTTTGTTTGAAGAGCAGTTCCGTTTTTATAATGCAGGGTTATCTTTTTTTGGGTTACCTTTTTTTCAGTGTTGTTATATTCATAAACATATCCATTATTTTTTTTTGAAATTTTTTCGATGTAAGTATCGGCTGCATCAACCGCAGCGGAAGTGTGCATCCATCCGCAGTGTTCATTAAAACCCTGGTACACAAAAAACTGGCCCCAGGTAACGGCACCGTAAGCATTCAATCCTTCTTCACTTACTATATGCACTTCGGGCCTAAAGTAAAAAGTTACATGGGGATTGATGTAAAGAATTGCATTTTTTGATTCGGTAATTTTTGGTGCAAAAGCAAAACCATTAGAGCCTGTTACAACTTCCGCCTCCTGTTTTTTTATAATAGCAACCGGGGCTTCACCGGAATAAAAATTTTGTAACTCTTCAACAGTTATATCTGCTGTGCTTATGGCGCCAATGCTGCCATCGGTCCACAGTAAAGGATACCATGGTTTAAAGCGGGTGAGCAAAGCAGGTTTTGTTGAAGGATTTTTATAGAGGTAATAATTAATGCCATCGGCAAAAGCTGTGCATAATTTTTGTAACCAGGCCGGGGCATTGTTATAATCTTTAACAGCATCGGCACTGTCGATAATCATTTTTATTAAAAGATCGTTGTATAATTCACTTTGGCCTTTTACTTCGGCCATGCGGCCCAGTTTTTCAATATAATTTAATTCTACTCTTTTAAAATCATCTTCACATTGGGCATACAGTAAACCAAAAACTGCATCTGCATCGGTTTTACCATAAATATGCGGCACCCCATAATTATCCCTTATGATTGTTACGTTTTGTGCTTGCTTTTGCCATTTGGTAATTTCTGTTTTTGAAAAAGGCTGGGCAAAAATTTGCTGGCAGGTTATGAGAAAAAATAAAATAATTTTTATTTTTTTTAAAGATCGAGTGTTGAAATTCATTAAAATATTTTAGTACTTGTTTATTTCTTATAGAATTTTTTATTTCAAATAGTCACGTACTTTTTTATTAATAAAAGCTTTTACCTTTTCCCAGGTTTGTTTTTTTAAGCTTATAGGATCTTCGCTTTCATCTGCATCTAAAAAGAAAGTTATAGCATGCGGTACTGTAATTAATAAATTTTGTGTGTCATATTTTTCTTTATGAAATTGTATAAAATCGGTAATTGAAAAATGTTGCAGCAATTCTGCAATATCCCAAAAATCTTTTTTCTTACCTCTTCCTAATATTGCCTGCACTTTCATAGCAATAATATCCTCGGTGGAAAACATTCTTATACCATCAATATTTAATAAGGGCCTGATTAAAATATGAGGATGGCGGATGATGTCAATTTTTACAGCATCAACAAAACCGAAAATACCAAAACGTGGATTGGTTGATCTGTTTACAAAAGATTGTTTAAATTTTTTTTCCAGCGCATCAAGAATTACTTCGTTCTCAAATAATTTATTAGAAAAAAGATCCAAATCTACTGACATGCGGTGGCCATACAAAAGAGATAAAGCTGTGCCACCAACCAAAGAAAAATCTTTTAGTTCCGGCATTTCCATCAGTTGTTTTAGTACGGAAAAAGTGTGGGGTTCAACTGTCTCAACTTGTAACATCTAAATTCGTTTAACGGTTTATCAATTACAGCGCTTGCCAAATACATAGTATGCTCCGGTAAAAATTTTGCATTCAGCAAAGCTTCTGTAACTTTTTCATCGCCATAGTAGCGGCGGCAATTTCTAATATCTTCCACGTCGCCACGTTCAAAAACACGTTCAATTACAAAATTGGCTTTAGCATCGTAGTCGATGTTTTCAAAAACTACATCCCAAAAAATGCGTTTATTAAAAATTGGTTTTTGGTTATCTGCCATATAATAAAGATACGGTAGAATTTATTTGTTCATCAGCTTAAAAAAAATTCATTGAAGTGTTAATCCATCACTTCGTAAATATTCATTGCGGCGGCTTTATTTTTTAAAATTACTTCACCCACCTTTTTACAATTAAAAGATTCTTTTACTTTTTGATAGGCCCATTCTGTAATGATGATCTGGTTTTCTTTTGCAACCGATTGTAAACGTTGGGCAATATTTACTGTATCTCCAATAACAGTATAATCCAGCCGTTTTAAACTTGCAGAACCTATATTGCCTGAAATCATTTCGCCACTATTTACGCCGATAGAAACTTTTGGTTTAAAAGAAACCTGTTCCGATACTGCCGGCAACTGGTCAATTGAATTTCTTACTGCAATACTGGCATCAATGGCCCGGTCTAAATGATATTCGCCACGAAAAACAGCCATTACAGCATCGCCAATAAATTTATCGATATAACCGCCCTGTGCAATAATTTCTTTTACCATGGCATCAAAATATTTATTCAATAATTTTACTACAGTATCCGGGGTTTCTTT